>NZ_JBKBOV010000013.1:0-116531 GCF_046293535.1 Massilia sp.
TTGCCCGCCAGGCACGTCTCGCGCACGCCTTCGTCAACCTGCGCCTGGGTGAGCGGGTGCGCGGCGCAATTCACGTGCAGAACGTCAACTCCTATCACCAGCGCCTGCGCAACTGGCTGTCACGATTTCACGGCGTGGCCTCGCGCTACCTGCCCAACTACCTCGGCTGGCGCTGGGCGCTCGATGGGGAACGCATCGCATCGCCCGAGCGCTTCCTGAGAGCGGCAATCGGCATCTTCCACACGTAACGAGAACAGCGCCTATTATTTGGCGCTGTTCGCGCTAGATGTAGAAACTGAACTGTCGGGCTGAATGGATGTCCAACCTGGATCGCATCGCCAGGAGGATCCGTGCGTCCGACAGGTTTTACCCGACTGCTGCGCAGCTTGCCGCTACTTACCCGGCAGCAGCGGGCACAACTGGTGGCGGCCTTACGGCCGGCGGCCGGCTTCGACAGCGTGTGCGCGGCAATCGACGGCGCGCGGACAGCGCCCTTGTGCTGTCCCGATTGCGCTTGCCACCGGCACTATCGCCACGGAATGAATCGCGGCCTGCAACGCTACCGGTGCCGGGCTTGTGGCCGCACCTTCAGCGCCTTGAGCGGCACGCCGCTGGCACGCCTGCGCCACCGCGGCAAATGGCTCGACTTCCTCAAGGAAATGCTCGAGTCGCGCAGCGTGCGGGCGTCAGCCAAGCTGCTTGGCGTGCACCGCACGACCAGCTTTCGCTGGCGTCACCGCTTTCTGAATGGCGCAAGGCTGGACCAACCGGAACGCCTGGCCGGCATCGCCGAAGCCGACGAACTGTTTCTCCTGGAATCGCAAAAGGGTTCGCGCACGCTCGACCGGCCGGCTCGCAAGCGCGGCGGCGTCGCCCGCAGGCGGGGCATCACCCATCAACACGACTGCATCCTGGTCGCGCGCGACCGTTCCGGCCAGACCTGTTCCTTCGTCACGGGGCGCGCAGCAGTGACGGCCACGCAGTTGCACCGTCACCTGCTGCCTGTGCTCGATCCGGACGTACTGCTGGTGACCGATGCCCATGCCGCCTACAGGACCTTTGCCCGCCAGGCACGTCTCGCGCACGCCTTCGTCAACCTGCGCCTGGGTGAGCGGGTGCGCGGCGCAATTCACGTGCAGAACGTCAACTCCTATCACCAGCGCCTGCGCAACTGGCTGTCGCGATTTCACGGCGTGGCCTCGCGCTACCTGCCCAACTACCTCGGCTGGCGCTGGGCGCTCGATGGGGAGCGCATCGCATCGCCCGAGCGCTTCCTGAGAGCGGCAATCGGCATCTTCCACACGTAACGAGAACAGCGCCTATTATTTTCTGGCGCGGCGCGATGTGCCAGAATACGCGCCTCCCGCCACCCTCATGCACCGCACATGGAAAAACTGACCGCACAACTGATCCGGCTCTACCTCCTGCCCGGCCTCGAACCGGCCGGCCCGGCCGAGCAGCGCAGCGCCGCCACGCCGCTGGTATCGCCCGAGGGCCGCATGCGCGCCATCGTCGTCGACTTCCCGCGCGCGCCCGGCGACGCGAGCCGCCACTGGGAAGAGCTCTGCCAAGTGGCCAATACGCTGCAGGAAAAACTGGGCTTCCCGGCGCCGGCGGTGAGCATCAGCGGGGACAAGTCCTTCCGCCTGTGGCTCTCGCTGCGCGAGGCGGTGCCGGTGGCAGTGGCCGACCGTTTCCTTGCCCTGCTGCATGACGCCTGGTTCCCGGAGCTGCGCCTGCAGGCCGCCCGGGCGGTCGCGCTGCCGCCCTGCCCGCACGGCGAGACCGGCAAGTGGGCCGCCTTCATCCATCCCGGCATGGGCGCTTCGTTCGCCGGGGAGGAAGGACTGGACATGGCGCCGCCCGCGGCGGCCCAGCTGGCCTTCCTGGAAGGCCTGGAAAGCATCGCGCCGGCACAGTTCCAGGAAGCGCTGGCCGCCATGCAGCGGCCGTCCGAGGCCGAGGCCGCCGCCGTGCCCGTGCCGGCGGCGGCGCCGAGCAGCGGCCTGCTGCTGAAGGACGCGACGCTGGAAGACATCGTGCGCCACCTGCACGCACTCGGGATCGAGCCCACCTTCCGCCACGTCCTGCCGGGCCGGGACCGCTAGCCGGCCGCTCCGGCGCGGCATCCACGCGCAAGCGGACAGCTCCTTCGGCGGCGCCGGTGTATCCTTTTCCGGACGGGATACGCGAGGTGCCGCATGAGCGAAGAACGACGCCACATCTGCCTTGGATTCACGGACGAGCGCTATCCGGAGGGCACCCACATCTGTTACCTGTACAGCGACGACGAGGAGCGGCGCCGCATCCTGCCGCCGTTCGCCCGCCACGCCCTGCTCGAGCACGAATGCTTCAACTACGTGGCCGACGTGCCCGACGCCGCCGGGCTGCCGCGGGTCATGGACGAGCTCGGGCTGAAGCAGGCCGGCAGCGGCCTGCCGGGCCGCATCGACATCGCCACCGTGAGCGAAGGCTACTTTCCGGATGGCCACTTCGATCCGGACGCCATGCTGGCGCGCCTGCGCGCCGCCTACGAACATTGCCTGGCGGCGGGCCAGGCCGGCGCCCGTTTCGCAGGCGAGATGACCTGGGCCCTGCGCGGGATTCCCGGCGCCGAGCGCATCATCGAGTGCGAATCGCGCATCAACGACCTGGTGCGGGAAGCGCCGGTGACGGTGATGTGCCAGTACGACCTGCGCCGGTTCGACGGCGCCATGATGTTCGACGTCATGAGCGTGCACCCGCTCATGATCGTCGGCGGCCACATCCTGCGCAACCCCTTCTACCTGCATCCGGCGGCGCTCCATGGACACGAGCCCGGCCGCTGACGGCGAGGCGCCCAGCGCCGCCGTGCTGGGGCGCCTGCTGGTCATCCAGCAAGCCATCGACGCCCTGCCCGACGAGGAGCGCTTGGCCGCCTTCGTGCGGCGCGCGCTGGCGGGCGTGCCCGGCATCGCCGACGCCCACGTCCATCTCGAGGGACGCACCGTTGCGCCGACGCCGGCCATCGCCGCCCTGCTTCGTTGCTGCAAGGGCGGGGCCGACCCTGGCGCCGCCGCCAACCTGCTGCGCAACATCGGGCACGCCGGGCATTGCTTCCCGATCCACGCGCCGGAGCAGCATTTCGGCTGCCTGGTGGTGCAGATCGCGGATGCGCGCGCCCTGCGGCCCTACCGCGACTTTCTCAGCAATATCTCGAGCACGATCGGCCGCGTGCTGTCCGCGCGCCTGTACCAGGCCCGGCTGGTACAGCTCAACGAGGAGTTGCGCCAGGCGCGCGACAGCCTCGAACTGCGGGTCGCCGAGCGCACCCGCGAGCTCGAATACCGCGCCACCCACGACCTCCTGACCGGGCTGGCCAACCGCCCGCTCCTGATCGACCGCCTGCACGCGGCCATTGCCCTCGCCCGGCGCGAAGGACGGGTGGTGGTGGTCGCCTACCTCGACCTGGACAGCTTCAGCTTCATGAATACGGGCCTGGGCAATGCCTGCGGCGACGCCTACCTGGTCGAGACCGCCGAGCGCCTGCGCCGGGTGGCGCCCGACCGCGACGCCGTGGCGCGCATCGGCTCGGACGAATTCGTGATCGTGCTGGCCGGCCTGGACGGCGTCGAGCGCTGCGGCCCCTGCCTGCACGCGCTGCTGGCGGCGGTGCGCGAGCCGGTGCGGCTCGAGGGCAAGGACGTGGTGGTCACCGGCAGCATCGGCGCCAGTGCCTATCCGTCGGACGGCGAAGACCCCGAGCTGCTGCTGCGGCGCGCGAACTCGGCGATGCACCGGGCCAAGCGCTCCGGCAAGGACGGGGTCCAGTTCTACGCCAGCACGCGCGACGCCGCGGTGGCCGAGCGCATGGAACGGGAAGCCGAGCTGCGCCAGGCCATCCCGGGCGGGCAGCTGGTGCTGCACTACCAGCCCAAGCTGAACCTGCGAAGCGGCGCCTGGCGCGGCGTCGAAGCCCTGGTGCGCTGGCAGCACCCCAGGCGCGGCCTGCTGCCGCCGGCCGAATTCATCCCGCTGGCCGAGGAATCGTCCCTCATCGTGGCGCTCGGCGAACACGTGCTGGCCGAGGCCTGCCGCCAGGCCGCCCGGTGGCAGCGCGACGGCCTGCCGCGCACCCCGGTCGCGGTCAACGTCGCGGCCCGCCAGTTGCGCGACCGCCGCATCGTCGAGGTGGTGGACGGCGTGCTGCGCGACACCGGCCTGCATCCCAGCTGCCTGGAGCTCGAGATCACCGAAAGCTCGATCATGCACGACCTCGAGTATGCTTCCACCTTGCTGCACGAACTGAAGGCGCTGGGAGCGAGGATCTCGATCGACGATTTCGGCACCGGCTATTCGAGCCTGAGCGCCCTGCGCCACTTCCGCGTCGACAAGCTCAAGATCGACCGCTCGTTCATCCAGGAGATCGAGCAGGACCAGAGCGCGGCGGCGGTGACGCTGGCCGTGATCTCCTTCGCCACCACGCTGGGCATGCAGGTCAACGCGGAAGGCGTGGAGACGCCGGGCCAGGCCGCCTTCCTGCAGCAGCACGGCTGCGACGAGATCCAGGGCTACCTGCTGTCGCGCCCGCTGCCGGCCGCGGCGCTCGAAGCACTGTACCGCAGCGGCGATCCGCCGCCCTGGCACGTGGCCACGACCTGAACGAAAGGACAACACGATGAAAACAGCCGTCTACAGCGCCCGCCGCTACGACAAGACCCTGCTGGCGCGCGCCAACCAGGAGGCCGGCCACGAGTTGCGCTTTATCGAAGACCGCCTGAGCCTGGCGAGCGCGAACCTGGCCGAGGGCTGCGAAGCCGTGTGCGTGTTCGTCAACGACACCGTCGACGCGCAGGTGCTCGATGTACTGGCCCGCCAGGGCACCCGGCTGGTGGCGACCCGCTCCACCGGCTACAACCAGATCGACGTGGCGGCGGCAGGAAAGCTGGGCATCGAGGTGGTGCGCGTCACCGACTATTCTCCCTACTCGGTCGCCGAGTTCGCGGTAGGCCTGCTGCTGGGCGTGAACCGCAAGATCGCGCGCGCCAGCGCCCGCACCCGCGACGGCAATTTCGACCTCGAGGGCTTGATGGGCTTCGACCTGCACGGCAAGACGATCGGCGTCATCGGCACCGGCAAGATCGGCGTCATTTTCGCCCGCATCATGGCCGGCTTCGGCTGCACCATCCTGGGCCACGATCCCTATCCGAGCGGGGCCTTCGAAGACACCGGCGGGCGCTACGTCGCGGTCGACGAGCTGCTCGCGCACAGCGACGTGGTGTCGCTGCACTGTCCGCTCACCGAGGCCACCCGCTACATCATCAATGCCGGGAACCTGTCCCGCCTCAAGCGCGGCAGCATCCTCGTCAACACCAGCCGCGGCGGCCTGGTCGACACCGACGCGGCCATCGAGGCGCTCAAGAGCGGCCAGCTCGGCGGCCTGGCGATCGACGTCTATGAACAGGAAGCGAACCTGTTTTTCCAGGACCTGTCCTCGACCATCATCTGCGACGACGTGATCCAGCGCCTGGTTTCCTTCCCGAACGTGATCGTCACCGGCCACCAGGCCTTCTTCACGGTGGAGGCGATCGGCCAGATCATGCGGACCACCATCGACAGCATCAGCGCCTTCGAGCGCGGCGAGCCTTTGCTCAACCGGGTGCCGCCGGCTTGAAGCTCAAGCGGTCGGCAGCCGGTGCTCCTGGTAGATGTCGCGCAGCTTGTTCTTCTGGATCTTGCCGGTGCCGCCGACCGGCAGCGCCTCGGCGAAGACGACGTCATCCGGGATCCACCACTTGGCCACCTTGCCTTCGAAGAAGCCCAGCAGTTCCTCGCGCGACACCGAAGCGCCGGGACGCCTGACCACCACCAGCAAGGGGCGTTCCGCCCACTTCGGGTGCGCCACGCCGATGCAGGCCGCCTGCAGCACCGCCGGATGCGCCATCGCGATGTTCTCCAGGTCGATCGAGCCGATCCATTCGCCGCCGGACTTGATCACATCCTTGCTGCGGTCCGTGATCTGCAAGTAGCCGTCGGCGTCGATGGTGGCGACGTCGCCGGTCGGGAACCAGCCGTCCTGCAGGACCTCGCCGCCCTCGCCCCGGAAATACCCCGACACCACCCACGGGCCTTTCACCAGGAGGTGCCCGTAGGTCGCGCCGTCCCAGGGCAGCTCGCTGCCGTCGTCGTCGACAATCTTCATGTCGACGCCATAGATGGCGTGTCCCTGCTTGCGCAGCGCGGCGCGCTGCGCTTCCCGCGGCAGCGCCAGGTGCCTGCCCAGCAGGGTGCAGGCGGTGCCCAGCGGCGACATCTCGGTCATGCCCCAGGCGTGCACCACTTCGACGCCCAATTCGTCGATCAGGGTATCCATCATGGCCGGCGGGCAGGCCGAGCCGCCGATCACCGTGCGCCGGAACGTGGAAAAACGCAGTCCGGTCTGCTGCACGTGATTGACCAGGCCAAGCCAGACGGTCGGCACGCCGGCCGAGAAAGTGACGCCTTCGGCCTCGAACAGCTCGTAGAGAGACTTGCCGTCCAGGGCCGGGCCCGGAAACACCAGCTTCGCGCCCGACAGCGGCACCGAATACGGCAGCCCCCAGGCATTCACGTGGAACATCGGCACCACCGGCAGCACGACGTCACGAGCCGAGACGTTCAGCGCGTTCGGCATGGCCGAGGCGTAGGCGTGCAGCACGGTCGAGCGGTGCGAGTACAGCGCGCCTTTCGGGTTGCCGGTGGTGCCCGAGGTGTAGCACAGGCTTGCCGCCGAACGCTCGTCGAACTGCGGCCAGGCGTAGTCGTCGGAAGCGGACGCGATCAGGTCCTCGTAGCACAGCAGCAGCGGGATGTCGGTCTCGCGCGGCATGTGGGCGCGCTCGCACATCGCCACGTAGCCCTTGATGGTCTTGCAGTGGCGCGCCATCTGCTCGATCGCGGGCAGGAACGTCATGTCGAAGAACAGGTACTGGCCCTCGGCATGGTTGAGGATGTAGGCGATCTGCTCGGGATGCAGGCGCGGGTTGATCGTATGCAGCACCGCGCCCGAGCCGGATACGGCATAGTACAGCTCCATGTGGCGGTAGCCGTTCCAGGCCAGCGTCGCGACCCGGTCGCCCATCGCCACGCCCAGCGTTCGCAAAGCCTGCGCCATGCGGCGCGCGCGCGCCTCGCAGTCGCGGTAGGTATAGCGGTGGATGTCGCCCTCCACCCGGCGCGACACGATCTCGCCGGATCCGTAGTGGCGGGCGGCGAATGCGATGATGCTCGAGACCAGCAGCGGCTGGTCCATCATCTGGCCCATCAGGGGGCTGGCCGGGTAAGCGTCGACTGCGGTGTTCATCTCGTCTCCCATATGCTGATTGGCAACTATATGTCGAGTGTCGGCTCCCGCTCGCGCTCGCGTCAACGCAATTCGATTGCGCGGCGCAGCATGGCCGCATGCAGCCGTGCGCCATGGGAATCGGCCCGGTACGGTAGAATCCTGCCGATACCACACGCATAACCGTGCCGACCGCGCACCAAAGGAGCTGCCATCACTGCCGACGAACTCCCCTTCAACAACTCGTTTGCCGAGTTGCCGCCGGCCTTCCATACCCGGCTGATGCCGACGCCCTTGCCGTCGCCCTATTTCATCGCTGCCAGCGCACCCGCGGCGGCGCAGCTAGGGCTCGATCCGCAGGCGCTGGCGCAGGAGGATTTCGTCGCCGTGTTTACCGGCAACAAGGTGGCGGTCCGTTCCCAGCCCCTGTCCGCCGTCTATTCGGGCCACCAGTTCGGCGTCTGGGCCGGCCAGCTCGGCGACGGGCGCGCCATCGTGCTGGGCGACCTGCCGGCCGCCGGCGGGTCCATGGAAGTGCAGCTCAAGGGCGCCGGCCTGACGCCGTATTCGCGCATGGGCGATGGCCGCGCGGTGCTGCGTTCCTCGATCCGCGAGTTCCTGTGCTCGGAAGCGATGGCCGCGCTCGGCATTCCCACCACCCGCGCCCTGATGCTGACCGGTTCGCACCAGCGCGTCATGCGCGAAACCGTCGAAACCGCCGCCGTCGTCACGCGCATGGCGCCGACTTTCGTGCGCTTCGGCTCCTTCGAGCACTGGCATTACCGCGGCAAGCAGGACGAACTGCGCATCCTGGCCGACTACGTCATCAAGAACTGGTATCCGGAATTCCTGGGCGCCGCCAACCCGTATAAAGAACTGCTGGCCGAAGTCACGCGCCGTACCGCCCGGATGATTGCCCAGTGGCAGGCGGTCGGCTTCATGCACGGGGTCATGAACACCGACAACATGTCGATCCTCGGCCTGACGCTCGACTACGGCCCCTTCGGCTTCATGGAAGCCTTCGACGCCAACCACATCTGCAACCACACCGACCAGGGCGGCCGCTACTCCTATGCCAACCAGGTGCCGGTGGGACACTGGAACTGCTACGCCCTCGGCAACGCCCTCCTGCCGCTGATCGGCACCCCGGAAGACACCGAGGAAGCGCTCGACGCCTACCGTCCCGCCTTCGGCGAAAAACTGGACGAGCTCCTGCATGCCAAGCTCGGCCTGTTCGACACGCGCGAGGAGGACAGCGCCCTGTTCGAGGCCATGTTCCAGCTGCTGCAGGCCAACCACGCCGACTTCACGCTGTTCTTCCGCCTCCTCGGCGACTTGCGCCTTGACGGCGGCCAGGACGAGGACGCGCCCCTGCGCGACCTGTTCCTCGACCGCGCAGCCTTCGACGCCTGGGCCGGCCAATACCGCGCCCGCCTGCGCCTGGAAGGCAGCCAGGACGCATTGCGCCGTCCCGCCATGCAGCGCGTCAACCCGAAATACGTGCTGCGCAACTACCTGGCCCAGACCGCGATCGAACAGGCCCAGAACGGCGATTTCAGCGGCGTGCACAAGCTGCTCGCCGTGCTGGAGCGCCCCTTCGACGAGCAGCCGGAAAACGCATCGTACGCGGCCCTGCCGCCCGATTGGGCAGCGCACCTCGAGGTGAGCTGCTCGTCCTGAACCACCCGCAACAAGTGAGACCGACATGAACGACAAAGTGAGCAAGAGCGACGCCGAGTGGCGCGCCCAACTGGACCCGATGCAATACCAGGTGACCCGCCACGCCGCCACCGAGCGCGCCTTCACCGGCAAGTACTGGGACCATCACGAGCACGGCATCTACCACTGCGTCTGCTGCGACACCCCGCTGTTCGAATCCGACGCCAAGTTCGAGTCCGGCTGCGGCTGGCCGAGCTACTTCAAGGCCCTCGACCCGGACAATGTGATCGAAAAGGAAGACCGCAGCCACGGCATGCTGCGCACCGAGATCATCTGCGCAGTCTGCGACGCCCACCTCGGCCACGTGTTCCCGGACGGCCCGCCGCCCACCGGCCTGCGCTACTGCATCAATTCGGCGGCGATGCGCTTCGAACCCGCCTGAGGACCACCAGAATGATCAAGTTTTTGTTCGACATGCTGCCGGTGATCCTGTTCTTCGGCATCTACAAGTATGGGGAAAACAACCAGGACTGGGCCCACGGCCTGGTCACCGATTACCTGGGCTTCCTGATTTCCGGCGGCGCGGTGCCGGCCTCGCAGTCGCCGATCCTGCTGGCGACCGCCGTCACGATCGTGGCCACGGTGCTGCAGATCGTCTACCTGCTGGCGCGCCGCCGCAAGGTCGACGGCATGCTGTGGCTGTCGCTGGGCGTGGTCGTGATCGCCGGGGGCGCCACCATCTACTTCCACGACGACACCTTCATCAAGTGGAAGCCGACCATCCTGTACTGGGCATTCGGCGTCGTCCTGCTGCTGGCGCAGCTGATTTACCGCAAGAACCTGATGCGCTCGGCGCTCGGGGGCGCCATGAGCCTGCCGGACGCGGTCTGGAACCGGGTCCTGTATGCATGGGTTGCCTTCTTCATCGGACTGGGGCTGCTCAACCTCCTGATG
The DNA here is from genome assembly GCF_046293535.1 of Massilia sp. Taxonomy (NCBI): domain Bacteria; kingdom Pseudomonadati; phylum Pseudomonadota; class Betaproteobacteria; order Burkholderiales; family Oxalobacteraceae; genus Massilia; species Massilia sp. The sequence goes on from NZ_JBKBOV010000013.1 coordinate 9,914, forward strand.
GCCTTCGTGGTGTTCCGGTCCGATACCGGCGCCTGGGTCAGCTTCAAGCTGTTCGGCATCAGCGGAATCTTGTTCGCCTTTATCGTCATTCAATCGCTTTTCCTCTCCAAACATATCCAGGAGGATGCTAAAAATGGAAGCTAGCCGTACCGAACGCCTGCGCGAGCGCCTGCAGGCCGAACTCAACCCCTCCGTGCTGGACATCCAGGACGACTCGCACCTGCACGCCGGCCACGCCGGCGCCGCCTCGGGCGGCAGCCACTACAGCGTGAAAATCGTGTCGGACAAGTTCCAGGGCCTCACGCTGGTCATGCGCCATCGTCTTGTGTATGATGCCGTTCACGAAATGATCAACAAGGCGGAAATCCATGCCCTGGCCATCACGGCCCTGGCGCCGTCGGAACCGGCTTGAGGCTGATTGCCGCTGGCCTGCGCCACCGGCATTCAGCCCTGCTCATCTTCAGTCTACTTTAAGAATAGTGGCCGACAATCTGTAACGCGAAGTACCAGAACTTGAAGTACAAGAACTAATCAAATCTCGTCCAAGCACATCCCTTCCCACAGGAATTCCAGAAATGACTTTTAAGCCAGCACACCTGCTGTTAGCTCTGATCGCCGTGTCCGCAGCACCCGCTTTTGCGCAGAACCTCGCCGTCGTCAACGGCAAAGCCATCCCGACTTCGCGCGTCGAGGAAGCCGTCAAGCAGCTCGTCGCTGCCGGCCAGGCCCAGGACAATCCGCAAACGCGCCTGGCCATCAAGGAAGAGCTGATCGCCCGCGAAGTGCTGATGCAGGAAGCGATCAAGCAGGGTTACGACAAGAAGCCGGAAGTGCGCGCCGCGCTCGACAATGCGCGCCAGTCCATCGTCGTCAACCAGCTGGCCCGCGAATACATCCAGAAGAACCCGGTGACCGACGCCGAGATCAAGGCCGAGTACGACCGCTTCAAGGCCCAGACCGGCGACAAGGAATACCACGTGCGCCACATCCTCCTCGACACCGAGGCCGACGCGAATGCCGTGATCGGCAAGATCAAGGCCGGCGCCAAGTTCGAAGAGCTGGCCAAGCAGTCGAAGGACACCGGCACCGCCAACAACGGCGGCGACCTGGACTGGGCGACCCCGTCCTCCTTCCCGCCCGAGTTCGCTGCCGGCTTCACCGGCCTGCAGAAGGGCGGCGTGACCGAGAAGCCGGTCAAGACCGCCAACGGCTTCCACGTCATCAAGCTGGACGACACCCGTGCCGCCAAGCTGCCGTCGCTGGAGGAAGTCAAGCCGCAGATCCAGGACGCCCTGGCTCAGAAAAAACTGACTGACTACCGCGACCAAATGGTCAAAAAGGCAAAGGTGCAGTAAGATGTACTACCGCCGGTGCCTGCAGGCACCGGTTCTTGCCGCCTGCGGCGAACTTTTTCGTGTTTAGATAGGACCTCAACAATGATTTTGAAGCCAGCCCGCCTGACTTTGGCAATCAGCTTGGCCACGGCCGCGATGATCGCCGCGCCTGCTTTCGCGCAGAACGCCGCCACCGTCAACGGCAAGCCCATCCCGGCGGCAAAGGTTGACCAGCTGGTCAAGCAATTGGTCGCACAAGGCCGCGCCACCGATTCGCCACAGCTGCGCGACGCGATCAAGAAAGACCTGATCGGCCGCGAAGTCCTGATCCAGGAGGCCGACAAGCAAGGCATCGGCGGCCGCGCCGACGTCAAGGCAGCTATCGACAACGCCCGCCAGAGCATCATCATCAACGCGATGCTGGCCGACTACGTCAAGAAGAACCCGATCTCCGACGCCGCCATCAAGGCCGAGTACGACAAGTACAAGGCGCAGGTGGGCGACAAGGAATATCACGCGCGCCACATCCTGGTCCCGACCGAAGACGAAGCGAAGTCCATCATCACCAAGCTCAAGGGCGGCGCCAAGTTCGAAGACCTGGCCAAGCAGCACTCCAAGGACGGTTCGGCGGCCAACGGCGGCGACCTGGACTGGGCGAGCCCGGCCAACTACGTGCCTGAGTTCTCGAAGGCCATGGTTGCCCTGCAAAAAGGCGCCATCACCGACACCCCGGTCAAGAGCCAGTACGGCTTCCACGTGATCAAGCTGGAAGACGTGCGCCAGGCCAAGATCCCGGCCCTGGACGAAGTCAAGCAGCAGGTCGCGGAATCGCTGCAGCAGCGCCAGCTGGCGCAGTACCGCGAAAGCCTGGTCAAGAAGGCCAAGATCCAGTAAGTCTCTATTACTCAGAAGCGCAGTTTCTGAACTGAACCCCAAAAGTTGTCTCGCAGCTTTTGGGGTTTTTTTATGGCATACGACAAATGAAGCCGGGACGGCGCCTGCACGCGCGCATGGAACGCAAGCGGAATACCCGGCTGATGATCCACGAGAAGATGGAGATGTACACGATATGAAGTATGTGAAAATAGCCTCCTTCCTGGCCCTGCTGGCGATGTCATCCACGTCCGGCGCGATCATCATCCGTGACGACGTCGATGACGACAAGTACCGCGTCCCCGCCTCGACGCTTCCAGCGCTAGCCGATTTTCACCAGGAAGGACATGGCGTCCTGATCGCTCCGCAATGGGTCGTGACCGCCGCGCACGTCGCGTGCATGCACCCCAATCAGGACGTCGTCATCAATGGCCTGCCGCGCCGGGTCGCCGCCATCATCGTCCACCCGGGATACAAGACACCGCCAGAGGAACTGGTCCAGGAAGTCCTCGCCTCCGGCGAAGGCGCCAGGCTGAGGGCGTTTCTTGCCTCTTCCGATGACATCGCGCTGGTCAGGCTGACGGCCCCTGTTACGGATGTCCCCCCGGTGCCGCTTTACAGCGGCGATGACGAACTCGGCAAGACCGTCCAACTGATTGGCAAGGGCGCCACCGGCAGTGGCGACAAGGGTATCGCAGCGCAGAGCCCGCATCGCACCCTCTTGCGCAGAGCCTACAACGTCATTTCCAGCGTCGATGACCGCTGGATCTCCTACACCTTTGATGCGCCGGCCTCCGCCCTTCCGCTGGAAGGCATGTCGGGTAACGGCGATAGTGGAAGCCCAGTCCTGATCCTGCGTGATACACGGTGGGAACTCGCCGGCCTGGTTGCGTGGGTGAGCAGTGACCGGGATATCCGGACCTTCCACGGCGCCCGATACGGCGACGGCGGGAATAACGTTCGCATATCGCATTACAGAAGCTGGATCGAGCGCACTATTTCCGACGAGGACAAAAAGAGAGCCCCCCCCGCCCGCGGGAAGCTGAGCGACGGCCTCGGCGCCGGCAAGACTAGCAGCCTGGCTCAACGCTGAATGAGAAGGCCATTTCTGTTGCCTGTGCCGGCGCAGGCGCAGGCGCGCATTGCACACCTCCTCGTCGTTGATGACGGCCCCGACCGTCTCGCCCCATGATGCGCGTGCGGACGAGCTTGGGATTTACGTCAACTCAGGCACGCAAGCTATTGATCTTTCGGCATAATTTTCCTGTCAGCAGGCTCATGCAACGCCCTCGGACGCCTCCTACGGGAACGCGGAAGGTGCGCCTATTCAAGTTTCGGCAGGCTTGTCTAAGATCGACAGCAAGGACAAGCGAACAGGAGACCACCATGAGCAGCGAACAACGCACCCAGCCAGGACCAGCACTCGACGGCGGCCGTGAAGGTCCGGGCGAGGCCGCGCACTCGCCAGGCGCGAGCCGCACGCCGGCTAGCGACGGCGGCGGCGCGGGCGCCGACCAGTCGGCCGAGTCCGTGTGGCGCTACCAGGTTCCGCCACCCGGCAGCGGCGCCGGCGCCGAAGAATCGAACGCAGGACACTACACGCCGAATGCGGCTGGCCACGGCGGCGGGATCGTCGGCGCACCGGCCGACAGCAATGTGAATGCGCCCGGCCGTCCGCACAGCGGCGCCGGCAGCGCGACCGATCCCGCAGCCGGCACCATCGGCGGCATCGAGGCGAGCAGGAAAGCCCAGGCGAGCGGCGGCGCGGGCGGCGGCAATGCTGTCGAGTCGGCCGGCAATGCGGACGGCAACATGAGCGGCTCGGCCGGTACCGACCGCAGCTAGCTCTACCCGGGCGCCTGCACCCTGGCGCCCATTTTTTCTCCGGACGGCTACGATCGAGCCGTTTGATCCACAGGAGGACAGCATGGACAAGGAACGAGCGAAAGCAGACCCTGCCAATCAGGATGGCCAGAACGCCTCCCAGGGCGGATTGTGGCAGTACCAGGTGCCGCCCCAGGACCCTGGCGCGGGCAGCATGCAGTCGAACGCGGGCCATTACACGGGCGGCGCCCATGGCGGCGACAGCCAGCAGGGCGACTTCTTGCCGTCACCGCCGGAGGCGAATGCGATGCCGCCGGGGGCGCCGCTGACCAGCCGCGGCAGCGCTGGGCAAGGCGGTGCGGATCCGCAGACGCGGCCGATGCCGGGCGCCGGCGGCGGTAGCGGCGACGCCGGACTGGTTCCGGAACCCGGGGGTGGCGGTGCCGGTGCAGGTGCCGGCGCTGGCGGCGCCGCAGACGATGGAGGCGGCGCCGGGGGCGGCCAGCCTGCCCCGGTCGGCAACGGCACCAAGGACCAGCCCGTCTGGGCCACCTGAACCGGACCGGCCATGAAAAAAGCGCCTCCGAGGAGGCGCTTTTCGTCGTCCGGTCAACCGATCAGCCGACCCACTTGCGCGCGTTGCGGAACATGCGCATCCACGGCGACTCGTCCGGCCAGTCGCTCGGGGCCCAGGAGTGCACGGCGGTGCGGAACACGCGCTCGGCGTGCGGCATCATCGCGGTGAAGCGCCCGTCCTCGGTGGTGACGGCGGTCAGGCCGCCCGGCGAACCGTTCGGGTTGAAGGGGTAGGCCTCGGTGGCCTGGCCGCGGTTGTCGACGTAGCGCAGCGATTTCACCACTGCATTGACGTCGCCGGTCAGCGAGAAGTCGGCGAAGCCTTCGCCGTGGGCGATCGCCAGCGGCGCCTGGGTGCCGGCCATGCCGTCGAAGAAGATCGACGGCGAGTCCAGCACCTCGACCATGCCGAAGCGCGCTTCGAACTGCTCCGACTTGTTGCGGGTGAACTTCGGCCAGGCCTGCGCGCCCGGGATGATCGACTTCAGGTTGCTCAGCATCTGGCAACCGTTGCACACGCCCAGGCCGAAGGTGTCCTTGCGCGCGAAGAAGGCGGCGAATTGATCCGACAACTGCGGATTGAACAGGATGGTCTTGGCCCAGCCCTCGCCCGCGCCCAGCACGTCGCCATACGAGAAGCCGCCGACGGCGATCACGCCGTGGAAGTCCTCGAGCCTGGCGCGGCCGGCGATCAGGTCGCTCATGTGCACGTCGACGGCGGTAAAGCCGGCCTGGTGCATGACCCAGGCGGTCTCGATGTGCGAGTTCACGCCCTGCTCGCGCAGGATCGCCACGCGCGGGCGCACGCCGGTCGCGATGAAGGGCGCCGCCACGTTGTCCAACAGGTCGAAAGTGAGCTTCGGCGACAGGCCCGGGTCCTGCTCGTCCAGCAGGCGATCGTATTCCTGGTCGGCACACATCGGGTTGTCGCGCAGGCGCGCGATGCGCCAGCTGGTCTCGCTCCACAGGCGGTGTAGGGTGCTGCGCTTTTCGCTGTAGATCAGCTTGGCGTCGCGGGTGAACTCGATCACGCCGCGGTCGTTCGGTTTGCCGATGATGTGGCTGCAGGCGCCCAGGCCGAACTCGCGCAGGACCGCCATCACGGCCTGCTTGTCTTCGCTACGCACCTGCAGCACCGCGCCCAGCTCTTCGCTGAACAGCGCGCGCAGGGTCATCTCGTTGCGGCGCTCGCCCACCTGGGTCGCCCAGTTCTTGGCGTCGCCCCAGTCGGAAGCGTGCTCGCCCTCCATGGCCAGGATGTCGAGGTTGACCGACACGCCGGCGCGGCCGGCGAAGGCCATCTCGGCCAGGGTCGCATACAGGCCGCCGTCCGAGCGGTCGTGGTAGGCCAGCAGCTTGCCTTCCTTGTTGAGACGCTGGATGGCGTCGAAGAAGGCCTTCAGGTCTTGCGCCGAGTCGACGTCCGGCACGCTGTCGCCGATCTGCTGGAACACCTGGGCCAGGATCGATGCGCCCAGGCGGTTCTTGCCGCGGCCGAGGTCCACCAGCACCAGCGCGGTGTCGCCGGCGTCGAGCCGCAGCTGCGGGGTCAGCGAGCGGCGCACGTCCACGACCGGCGCGAACGAGGACACGATCAGGGACACCGGCGAGATCACCGACTTGCTGGCGCCCTCCTCGCTCCAGGTGGTGCGCATCGACAGCGAATCCTTGCCGACCGGGATGGAGACGCCCAATGCCGGGCACAGCTCCATGCCGACCGCCTTGACGGTGTCGAACAGCGCGGCGTCCTGGCCCGGCTGGCCGCAGGCCGCCATCCAGTTGGCCGACAGCTTGATGTCGCCAATCTGGTCGATGGCGGCGGCGGCGATGTTGGTGATCGCCTCGCCCACGGCCATGCGGCCCGAGGCGGCGGCGTCGATCACGGCCAGCGGGGTGCGCTCGCCCATCGCCATCGCTTCGCCCAGGAAGCCCTCGTAGGACATGGCGGTGACGGCGCAGTCGGCTACGGGCACCTGCCACGGACCGACCATCTGGTCGCGCACGGTCATGCCGCCCACCGTGCGGTCGCCGATGGTGATCAGGAAGGACTTGTCGGCCACGGTCGGGTTCAGGAGCACGCGGCGCGCGGCTTCCGCCAGTTCGATGCCGGTCAAGTCGATCGCCGGGAAGTCGTACTTCACGTGCGCGACGTCGCGCAGCATCTTGGGCGGCTTGCCGAGCAGGACGTCCATCGGCATGTCGACCGGATAGTTGTCCGCCTGCGGATCGATCACGCGCAGCTGGCGCTCTTCGGTCGCGGTGCCGACCACGGCGTAGGGGCAGCGCTCGCGCTCGCACATCGATGCAAATTTATCAAGGTCCATTGGCGCAATCGCCAACACATATCGCTCCTGCGACTCGTTTGACCAAATTTCCTTCGGCGCCATGCCACTCTCTTCCAGCGGCACCTTGCGCAGGTCGAACAGGGCGCCGCGCTTGGCGTCGTTGACGATCTCCGGGAAGGCGTTCGACAGGCCGCCCGCGCCCACGTCGTGGATCGAGATGATCGGATTGTCCGCGCCCATCTGCCAGCAGCCGTTGATGACTTCCTGGGCGCGGCGCTCCATCTCCGGATTGCCGCGCTGGACCGAATCGAAGTCCAGGTCGGCGGTATTGGTGCCGGTGGCCATCGAGGACGCGGCCGAGCCGCCCATGCCGATGCGCATGCCCGGGCCGCCCAGCTGGATCAGCAGGCTGCCGACCGGGATATCGTCCTTGTGGGTGTGCTCGGCGGAGATGTTGCCGATGCCGCCGGCGATCATGATCGGCTTGTGGTAGCCGTACACGTTGCCGGCCGCGCCGACGTTCTGCTCGTAGGAACGGAAGTAGCCGCCCAGCACCGGACGGCCGAATTCGTTGCTGAAGGCGGCGCCGCCGATCGGGCCGTCGATCATGATCTGCAGCGGCGAGGCGATGCGCTCCGGCTTGCCGTACACCGCGTCCACGCGGCCGGCCTCGCCCTTCGTGACGTCGCTGGCGTTTTCCCACGGACGCCGGGCGTCCGGCAGCAGCAGGTTCGACACCGTGAAGCCGGTCAGGCCCGCCTTCGGCTTGGCGCCGCGGCCGGTCGCGCCCTCGTCGCGGATCTCGCCGCCGGCGCCGGTGGAGGCGCCCGGGAACGGGGAAATGGCGGTCGGGTGGTTGTGGGTCTCGACCTTCATCAGGGTGTGCACCAGCTCGGTCGAGGGCGCGTATTGCTGGCCTTGGCGCGGGTAGAAACGCGTCACGGTGGCGCCCTCGATGATCGAGGAGTTGTCGCTGTAGGCGACCACGGTGCCGCGCGGATTGAGCTGGTGGGTGTTCTTGATCATGCCGAACAGCGACTTGTCCTGCGTGACGCCGTCGATGATCCAGTCGGCGTTGAAGATCTTGTGGCGGCAGTGTTCCGAGTTCGCCTGCGCGAACATCATCAGCTCGACGTCGGTCGGGTTGCGCTGTGCTTTGGTGAAGGCGTCGTGCAGGTAGTCGATCTCGTCGACCGACATCGCCAGGCCCAGTTCAAGGTTGGCGCGCACCAGCGCGTCGCGGCCCTGCCCGATCACGTCCACGGTCTCGAGCGGCCGGCCTTCGAGTTCGTCGAACAGGCGCTGCGCTTCGTCGGCGCTGCGCAGCACGGTCTCGGTCATGCGGTCGTGCAGCAGCGCGGCGACAGCCTGCAGTTCCTGCTCGGCCAGCTTCTTCGGCGCGCCGATCCCGGTGCCCAGGATGCCGCTTCTGAGCACGACGGTATAACCCACGCCGCGCTCGATCCGGTGCACATGATGCATGCCGCAGTTGTGGGCGATGTCGGTGGCCTTCGAGGCCCACGGCGAGATCGTGCCCAGGCGCGGGATGACGAAGAACTCCTCGGTCACGCCCTCGTACAGCGTCTGCGCCGCAGGCTCGCCATAGGTGAGCATGGCCGACAGGCGCTCGGTGTCGTCGACACTCAGCGGTGCGCTGGCGTCAATGAAGTGATAGAAGCGGGCCTGGACTGCGGCAATCGATGGTGCGACGGCTTGGAGTTGCGACAGGAGGCGTTGGCTACGGAAGGCGGACAGGGCGTTGGAACCCGGCAGAATCAACATGGCTGAGAAGTTGGTTGATGCAGCGTCGCTGCTAGGGTGGAAGATAGCCCGCTATTATACAGTGTCGCTACCCGGCGTTGCATTCCTACCAGTCCAAGCCTTGTAGAACGGACATTTCTTGATCCTGCAGGAACTTATCGGTATTGTAAGCACACAACATTAAAACAAGGTGCATGGGCACCGCACAGGAACGGAAGCGAGATGCAAGACAACGCCAACCTCACGGTACTGATCGTCGATCCCAACCCGGGCATGCGCGCCAGCCTGCAGAACATGCTGAACCAGGCCGGCATCGGCAAGGTCGAGTCGGCGGTCAATGCCGGCACCGCGATCAAGCAGCTCGCCAGGCGCGGCTATGACATCATCCTGTGCGAATACGACCTGGGCGGCCCCCACGGGGATGGCCAGGACGGCCAGCAGTTGCTGGAAGACCTGCGCCACCACCGCCTGATCACGGCGTCGACCATCTTCATCATGCTCACCTCGGAAGGCGTGTACGACAAGGTCGTCAGCGCCGCCGAGCTGACCCCGACCGACTACGTGCTCAAGCCGTTCACGGTGGAGATGCTGAGCACCCGCATCAAGCGCGCGCTGGAGCGCCGCGGCGCCCTGCTCCCGGTCTGGCAACTGGCCGCGCAGGGTAAACCGGCGCAGGCCATCCGCGCCTGCGCCAGCGCGGCGCTCGCCAACCCGCGCTATGCGCTCGACTTCCTGCGCCTGAAGGCCGAACTGCACGTGTCCGTCGGCGAGCATGCGCAGGCCGGCGCGGTCTACCGCGACGTGCTGGCCGAGCGTCCGCTGGGCTGGGCCGGCCTCGGCCTGGCGCGCACCATGCTCGCGCTGGGAGCGGTCGAGGACGCGCGCGACACCTTGGCGGCGCTGGTGCAGGCCAACCCGCGCCTGATGGCCGCCTACGACCTGCTGGCGCGCTGCCACGAGCAGCTGGGCAGCAGGCTCGACGCGCAGAAGGTGCTGGAGGAAGCCGTGGCGATCTCGCCGCACATGGTGCGGCGCCTGCGCAAACTCGGCGAGGTCGCGCTGGAGAACGGCGATGCCGAAGCGGCCGAAAAATCCTTCAAGCAGGTGGTGAGCAAGGCGCGCTACTCGGAATTTCGTAATCCCGAAGACCACGTCAACCTGGTCAAGGCGATGGTCACGCGCGGCGACGTGGCGGGCGCCGGCGGCGTGATCCGCGACCTGGAACGCTCGATGCGCGGCAGCGCCAACGTCGATGCCTGCCGCGCCTATTCGAACGCCCTGCTGCTGGAAAAGATGGGCAATCTCAGCGCCGCCGTGGCCGAGCTCTCGAACGCCGTGAGCGCGGCTCGCACCAGCAGCGGCCTGTCCCCAAACCTGAAGATCGGCCTGGCCCAGGCCTGCCTCGAGCACCGGATGGACGAGCAGGCCTCCAACGTCATGATGAGCGTGATGGGCGACACGGCAAGCCAGGTGACGGTGGACCAGGCGATCGGGGTGTTCGTGCGCGCCGGCCGGCCCGACCTGGCCGACGGCATGGGCCAGCAACTGCGCGCCCAGGCGCAGATCCTGCTGGGGGTGGCCGACGAGAAGCGCAACATGGGCGACGTGCGCGGCGCGGTCCAGACCCTGCTGGAGGCGCTGCACATGGCGCCAGGCAACCTGCAGGTGATGGTGGCGGTGGCGGGCGGCATCCTGCGCCAGGTAAACGAACTGGGCTGGGATCATGCGCTGGGCGAAGTGGCCGGCGAGCAGATCGAGCGGCTGCGGGCGATCGACCCGGGGCATCCGCGGCTGGCGGCGCTGGGCGAGGAATTCCAGCAGGCCAAACGCAAGTACGGCATCTCGACTTGATGCCGGCAGCACCGGAAACCGGCCTGTTCGAAAGCGGACGCGCCATGCGCCTGGTCGAGTCCTATTTCCGTTTGCGCTCGTCCAGGGACAGGACGGTCTGGCTGCTGTTTCCCTGCCTGTTGCTGATGGTCGCGGCCGTTTATCTGCTGGTGTATGCGACGGGCGGCATCAAGTACGTGCACTCGCACTCGATGTACATTCCGATCATGCTGGCCGGCTTGTGCTACGGCTGGTTGGGCGGCGTGCTGGTCGCCTTTATCGGCGGCATCGCGCTCGGCCCGCTCATGCCGATCGAAGTCTTGAGCGGCGAACCGCAAAAACTCGGCAACTGGATGTTCCGGACCGGTTTCTTCCTGTTCGTGGGCGCCTTGAGCGGCCTTGCCAGCAACGCGGCGCATGCGCACATCTGGAAGCTGCGCTGGATGACCCGCCACGATCCGGTCACCGGCCTGCCCAACCTGACCGCCCTGCTCGACGCGCTCGCCCCCGGCGCCGCCGACCCGGACCCCTTCGCGCGGCGTGCCCTGGCAGTGCTGTCGATCCGCAATGCGTCCGAGCTGAGGGCGGTCTTCGGGGTCGGGGTGCTGGAGGAAAACATGCAGCAACTCGCCGCACGTGCGGCGGAAGGGCCGGGATCGGCATCGCGTGTGTTCCGGGTCGGCAGCGAGCAACTGGCCGTGCTGATCGAGGACCCGGATGGCGCGCTGGCCGACCGTATCGCCGAGTTGGGCGCCGCCTTCGAACTGCCCTTCCCCTACCGCGACGTGGCGCTCCATCTCGACGTCCAGATCGGTTACGTCGCGCTCGACCGTGACGCCGCGTCGCCGCAGGACTACCTGCGTCAGGCGCAGTCGGCCTCCTTCCACGCGTCCGAAACCGGCGACGAAGTCGCGCAGTACCGCGCGCAACTGCACGACCGGACCAGCGACAGCCTGGCGATCCTCGGCGAACTGCGGGGAGCGCTCGAGCGCCAGGAATTGCTGCTCCACTACCAGCCGAAGATTTGCCTGCGCACCGGCCTGGTGTGCGGCGTCGAGGCCCTGATGCGCTGGAAGCACGCCGAACGCGGGCTGATCGGGCCTGGCCTGTTCATCGCGCGCGCCGAACAGAGCACCCTGATCCACGCCTTGAGCGGATTCGCGCTGGAACAGGCGCTGCGCCAGGTGCTCGCATGGCAAACGATCGGGATCGACATGCCGGTCGCAGTCAACATTTCATCACGCAACCTGGCCCACCCCAATTTCAGCAAGTCGCTGCTTGCCACGCTCGAGCGCTGTGGCGTGGCGCCGCACATGCTCGAACTGGAGGTGACGGAAAGCGCACTGATGGCCGACGTGGTCCATACCACCGCCGTGCTCGAGCGGCTGGCGCGCCACGGCATCCGGATTTCGATCGACGATTTCGGCACCGGCCATTCCTCGCTCGCCTACGTCCAGCGCCTGCCGGTGTCGCACCTGAAGATCGACAAGAGCTTCGTCTCGGACCTGCTCACCAATCCGGACAGCCTGCACATCGTCGAAGCCGTCCTCACGCTGGCGCGCAAGAAGGGCATCGGCACCATCGCCGAAGGCGTCGAAGACAGCGGGGTCTATGCGCGCCTGCAGGATCTGGGCTGCGAGGTCGCGCAGGGCTATTTCATTGCCCGCCCCATGGCTCCGGAACAATTTCCGCAATGGCTGGCGGAATTCAGCCGGCACGGCCTTCCCCGCCCCCGGCACGCCCGGGGCACGGCGCGGCCCGGTCAAGGCAGGCCGTAGCCGCCCCCTCCCGGCGTCTCGATCACGAATACGTCGCCGGGCTCCATGCCGACCTTGCCGATATGACCCAGGGTCAGGGCCGTCCCGTCGGCCCGCAGCACGGTATTGCGCCCGCGCTCGCCCGGCTCGCCGCCGGCCATGCCGAAAGGCGCGTGGATGCGGTTGTTCGACAGGATGGCCGCCGTCATCGCCTCCAGGAAACGCACTTTGCGGGTGCCGCCATTGCCGCCGCGCCAGCGCCCGGCGCCACCCGAGCCCTGCCGGATCTCGTAGCTCTCCAGGCGCACCGGGAAGCGGAACTCCAGTATCTCCGGGTCGGTCAGGCGCGAATTGGTCATGTTGGTCTGCACCACGTCGGTCCCGTCGAAGCCTTCGCCCGCGCCCGCGCCGCCCGAAATGGTCTCGTAGTACTGGTAGCGCGCATTGCCGAAGGTGAAGTTGTTCATCGTGCCCTGGCTGGCCGCCATCACGCCCAGCGCGCCGTAGAGCGCATTGGTGATGCAGGTCGAGGTCTCGACGTTTCCCGACACCACCGACGCCGGATAGTGCGGATTGAGCATCGATCCGGGCGGAATGATCACCTTCAGCGGCTTGAGGCAGCCGGCGTTGAGCGGGATCTCATCCATGACGAGGGTGCGGAACACGTACAGCACCGCGGCCATGCAGACGCTGGACGGCGCATTGAAGTTGTTGGGCAGTTGGCCGGACGTGCCGGTAAAATCGATCTCGGCGCTGCGGCTGGCGCGGTCGACGCGGATGGCCACCTCGATCCGTGCCCCGTTGTCGAGCTCGTAGCTGTACCGGCCGTCCTGCAGCACCGCGATCACGCGCCGCACCGCTTCTTCGGCGTTGTCCTGCACGTGGCCCATGTAGGCGCGCACGACGTCCAGCCCATAGTAGCCGACCATCCTGCGCAGTTCCTCGACGCCCTTCTGGTTGGCCGCCACCTGGGCGCGCAGGTCGGCCATGTTCTGGTCCGGATTGCGCGCCGGGTAGCGTGCGCCCGTCAACAGCGCGCGCGCCTCCTGCTCGCGCAGCACGCCGTCAAGCCCGTCGACCAGCTTGAAGTTGTCGATCAGGACACCCTCCTGCTCGATGTGGCTCGAATCCGGCGGCATCGAGCCGGGCGTGGTGCCGCCGATGTCGGCGTGGTGGCCGCGCGAGCCGACGTAAAAGAGGATTTCCCGGCCGGCCTCGTCGAACACGGGCGAGATCACGGTCACGTCCGGCAAATGGGTGCCGCCGTTGTACGGGTCGTTCAGCACGTAGACGTCGCCGGCCTTCATCCGGCCGGCGTTCTTGCGCATCACGGCCTTGATGCTCTCGCCCATCGAGCCCAGGTGCACCGGCATGTGCGGGGCGTTGGCCACCAGCTTGCCGTCGGCGTCGAAGATCGCGCAGCTGAAGTCGAGGCGCTCCTTGATGTTCACCGAATGGGCCGTGTTCTGCAGGCGCAGGCCCATCTGCTCGGCGATCGACATGAACAGGTTGTTGAAGATCTCGAGCATGACCGGATCGGCGCTGGTGCCGATGGCGCGCCGCTCGGGCAGCGCTTCCACCCGGCGCAGCACCAAGTGATTGTGCGGCGTGACCTGGGCCTGCCAGCCCGGTTCGACCACGGTCGTGGCATTCGCTTCGGCGATGATCGCCGGACCGCGCACGATGTCGCCCGCCTGAATTGCATCGCGCTGATAGATGCCCGTGTCGCGCCATGCGCCGCCGCTGAACATGCGAACCTGCTCGCCCGGCGCCGGCTGCGCGCCGTTCGAACTCGATTGCGCGGCCGCTTCCACGGGCGCATCGGAGCGCCCGATGGCCTCCACCGACACCGCTTCGACCACGAGTGCGCGCGAGGGCATGAGGAAGGAATAGCGGCGCTTGTAGGCCTGCTCGAACGCGGCCTGCATGGCATCGTTCTCGCCGAAGGGCACGACGATGGCCGAATCCGTGCCTTCGTAGCGCAGGTGCACCCGCTGCACCAGTTCGATGCGGCCGGGCGCCACCCCCTGCCCCAGCAACCCGTCGCGGGCACTGGCGCCGAGCGCCGCCAGGCGCGCGCCGAGGGCGTCGCTGCCGGCATCCCGCAGGCGCTGCTCGACGGCCTGCTCGCGCATCGCGCTCTGGTCGGCCAGGCCCATGCCGTAGGCCGACAGCACGCCGGCCAGCGAATGGATGAACACCGTCTTCATGCCGAGCGCATCGGCGACCAGGCAGGCGTGCTGGCCGCCCGCGCCGCCAAAGCTGGTGAGCGCGTATTCGGTCACGTCATGGCCGCGCTGCACCGAGATCTGCTTGATGGCGTTGGCCATGTTGCCGACTGCGATCTGGATGAAGCCCTCGGCCACCGCTTCCGGCGCGGGCCTGGCGCCGGTTGCCGCGCCAATGCGATCGGCGAGCGCGGCGAAGCCCGTGCGCACCGCCTCGAGGTCGAGCGCTTCGTTGCCGCCTTTGCCGAACAGGCGTGGGAAGTGCTGCGGCTGGATCTTGCCGAGCATGAGGTTGCAGTCGGTGACCGCCAGCGGACCGCCGCGCCGATAGCTGGCCGGGCCCGGATTGGCGCCGGCGCTGTCGGGACCGACCCGGTAGCGGGTGCCGTCGAAGTGCAGGATCGAGCCGCCGCCCGCGGCCACCGTGTGGATGCTCATCATCGGCGCGCGCATGCGCACGCCGGCGACCTGGGTCTCGAACACCCGCTCGAATTCGCCGGAGAAGTGCGAGACGTCGGTCGAGGTGCCGCCCATGTCGAAGCCGATCACGCGCTCGAAGCCGGCCGCCTGGCTGGCGCGTACCATGCCGACGATGCCGCCGGCCGGCCCGGACAGGATGCTGTCCTTGCCCTGGAAGGCGCGCGCGTCGCTCAGGCCGCCGCTGGACTGCATGAACTGCAGGCTCACGCCTGGCAACTCGCCCGCGACCTGGTCGACGTAGCGCCGCAGGATCGGCGACAGGTAGGCGTCGACCACAGTGGTGTCGCCGCGCGCCACCAGCTTCATGAGCGGGCTGACCTGGTGCGAGCTCGACACCTGGGTGTAGCCGATCTCGCGGGCGATGCGGCTGGTTGCCGCCTCGTGCTCGGTGTAGCGGTAGCCGTGCATGAAGACGATCGCAATCGCGCGCAGGCCGCGGTCGTAGGCCTGCTGCAGGGCGGCGCGGGTGGCGGCTTCGTCCAGCGGCAGCACCACATCGCCATGGGCACCCATGCGCTCGTCGATCTCGACGACCTCGGCATACAGCAGTTCGGGCAGCACGATGTGGCGGTCGAACAAGCGCGGACGGTTCTGGTAGGCGATGCGCAAGGCGTCGCGAAAGCCCCGGGTAATGGCCAGCACGGTCGGCTCGCCCTTGCGCTCGAGCAGCGCGTTGGTGGCGACCGTCGTGCCCATCTTGACGGCCTCGACCTGTGCGACCGGCACCGGCTGGCCCGCCGCGACGCCCAGCAAGTGGCGGATGCCGGCCACCGCCGCGTCGCGGTACTGCTCGGGGTTTTCGGAGAGCAGCTTGTGGGTGAGCAGCTGCCCGTCGGGCGTGCGCGCGACGATGTCGGTGAAGGTGCCGCCGCGATCGATCCAGAATTGCCAGTCCATGTACATCCCCCCGCTGCCGCATCCAAAACAGCTATTGTAGTCCGGCCGCGCGACCGGTATGGCGAAAATGCATGACAATGGGACCATGGACAATCCCCTGTATACCGTCGCGCAGCTGCGCGAGATCGAACGCGCCGCCTACGCGGCGCTCGAACCCGGAGCATTGATGCGCCGCGCCGGCGCGGCGGCGGCGAAGTATGCGCTCGAACTGCTGGGCGACAAGCGTGACCTGCCCGTCTTGCTGCTGGCCGGCCCCGGCAACAACGGCGGCGATGCGCTGGAAATGGCGGCCGCCCTTGCCGACGCCGGCATCGATGCGACCGTGCTCAACCCGCCCGGCCAGCGCGAAACCTCGAACGAAGCGGCGAGCGCGCACGAACGCGCACGCGCCGGCACGGTCGGCTTCATCGACATGCTACCACCTGGTGCGCAATGGGGGCTGGTGGTGGACGGCCTGTTCGGCATCGGCCTGACGCGTCCCATCGAAGGCGAATACCGCGCGCTGGTGGCCGCCCTCGACGAACTGCGCTGCCCGATCCTGGCGCTGGACGTGCCCAGCGGACTCGATGCCGACACCGGCGCCGTCGTCGGCCCGGACGGCATCGCGGTACGGGCCACCCACACGATCACCTTCCTGGGCGACAAGCCGGGCCTGCACACGGCCGACGGGCGCGACCATGCCGGGCGGGTAGAGGTGGAGCCGCTCGGCGTCGCCCCGGAACTGTTCCCGGCGCCTGCCGCGCGGCTGGGATCGGCGGAGAGCTTCGCGGGGCAGCTGGCGCCGCGCCGGCACAACACGCACAAGGGCAGCTTCGGCGACGTGGCCGTGGTCGGCGGCGCCCACGGCATGGCCGGCGCGCCGGTGCTGGCCGCGCGCGGCGCCCTGTTCGCCGGCGCCGGTCGCAGCTTTGTCGCCACCATCGATCCCGGCCCGGGCTACGACAGCCTGCAGCCCGAGATCATGTTCCGCGTCGCCGACGAATTCGAGTTCGCCCAGCGCACGCTGGTGATCGGGCCCGGCATGGGCGGCTCGGCCAGCGCCATGCGCCTGCTGGCCAAGGCCCTGGACAGCGACAGCCCTTTGGTGATCGACGCCGACGCCATCACCCTGATCGGCGCCAGCCCGGACCTGGCGGGCCGGCTGGCCGAGCGCGCCGCGCCCACGGTGCTCACGCCCCATCCGCTGGAAGGCGGACGCCTGTTAGGGACGACGGCGGCGGCGGTCCAGGCCGACCGCCTGGCGGCCGCGCGCGAACTCGCCCGGCGCAGCAATGCGACGGTCATCCTGAAGGGCTCGGGCTCGGTGATCGCGCACCCGGACGGAAGGCTATTGATCAACCCGACCGGCAACGCCGGCCTGGCCACCGCCGGCAGCGGCGACGTGTTGGCGGGAATCTGCGGCGCCCTGCTGGCCCAGGGCTGGCCGGCATGGGAAGCGGCGGCCGGCAGCGCCTGGATCCACGGCGCCGCGGCCGACCTGCTGGCCGCGCACGGGGTCGGCCCGATCGGCATGACCGCCGGCGAACTGCCGGCCGCGGCACGGGCGGTGATCAACCTGCTGGTGGCCGAGAAAGCTGGGCTGACGTAGGGTGGGCAGGTTCCCTGCCCACGCGGCGATAGTTAGCAGCAAGATCTTCGAGCGCGAGATCGGAGCCACTTCGTATCGCCGCGTGGGCGGGAGACCCGCCCACCCTACGAACTGATTGGACACGCGGCCGGCAAGCCGACCACCCTACCGGTTCAAGCTAGCTGGCCTGCGGCGATTGTCAGCGTGCGCCCGCAGCGCGCGGCCATCGCCGGATCGTGCGTCACCAGGACGAGGGTCGAACCGCGCTCGCGGTTCAGTTCGAACATCAGCTGGATGATCTGTTCGCCGGTGGCCGCATCCAGGCTGCCGGTGGGCTCGTCCGCGAACAGCAGCGGCGGTTCGGTAACAAAAGCGCGCGCCAGGGCCACGCGCTGCTGCTCGCCGCCCGACAGGTACTTGGGATAATGGCGCAGGCGGCTGGACAGGCCCACGCGTCCGAGCATGGCCTCGGCCTTGGCGCGGGCATCGTCCTCGCCGCGCAATTCCAGCGGCAACATCACGTTTTCGACCGCATTCAGGTGGGCCAGCAACTGGAAGGACTGGAACACGAAGCCCAGCTTGGCCTTGCGAAAAGCGGCGCGGCCGTCCTCGTCGAGGGCGAAGATGTCGGTGCCGTCGAGCAGCACCTTGCCGCTCGATGGCGTGTCCAGGCCGGCAAGCAGGCCCAGCAGGGTGGACTTGCCCGAGCCGGAAGCTCCGACGAGCGCGAGCGTCTCGGCCGGTTGCACGGTAAAATCGATGTTTTGCAGGATGGTGAGTTCGCCGCTGGCATCCGCCACCCGCTTCGACAGGCCGCTGACCGCGATCGCCGCCGGCCGGCCTGGCGCTGCCGCGCCGGCCGTCATACCATTCTTGAACACC
The DNA here is from genome assembly GCF_046293535.1 of Massilia sp. NCBI lineage: Bacteria > Pseudomonadati > Pseudomonadota > Betaproteobacteria > Burkholderiales > Oxalobacteraceae > Massilia > Massilia sp. The sequence goes on from NZ_JBKBOV010000013.1 coordinate 28,208, forward strand.
TCGGGGTTATCACGCATGCTAGCCATTCTAAAAAAGTTGTCTCTTGTTGCAATCATGACGCTGGCCGCGTCGGGCAGCGCTTATTCTGCACCAAAAACCGTACTCGTGGTGGGCGACAGCCTGTCGGCCGAATACGGCATCGCGCGCGGCGCCGGCTGGGTGGCCCTGCTGGAACAGAAGCTCAAGGCCGAAAGGATCCCCGCCAGGGTCGTCAATGCCAGCATCAGCGGCGAGACCACGATCGGCGGCCGCACCCGCCTGCCGGCCCTGCTCGACCAGCACAAGCCGAACATCGTGGTGCTCGAACTGGGCGCCAACGACGGCCTGCGCGGCCTGCCCGTGGCCTCGGCCGAGAGCAACTTGCGCGCCATGGTCGACATGGCCAACAAGAAAAACGCGAAGGTGATGCTGGTGGGAATGCGCATGCCGCCGAACTACGGGCGCGCCTATACCGAAAGCTTCTTCAACATGTTCAAGAAGATTGCGAGCGACACCGGGTCGCCGCTGGTACCCTTCATGCTGGAAGGCGTGGCCGACAAGCCGGCCCTGTTCCAGCAGGACCGCATGCATCCCACCGCCGCCGCCCACCCCATCATCCTGAACAACATCTGGCCGCAGCTGTCGGCACTCGTGAAAAAACAATGAAATACCCAGCCGTCCTGAGTTTCGCCGACATCCTCCCCGAACTCGATACCTTCGACACCATCATCGACGCGCGCAGCGAGTCCGAATATGCGCTCGACCACCTGCCCGGCGCGATCAACGCGCCGGTGCTCGACGACGCGCAGCGCATCCGCGTCGGCACCCTGTACAAGCAGGTCGGCCCCTTCGAGGCCAAGAAGGTGGGCGCGCCGCTGGTGGCCGCGAACATCGCGCGCCATATCGAGGCCCTGTGGGCGGACAAGCCACGCGACTGGAAGCCGCTGGTGTACTGCTGGCGCGGCGGCAACCGCAGCGGCTCGATGGCGCACATCCTGGCGAAGATCGGCTGGCCGGTGGTGCAACTGGACGGCGGCTACAAGGCCTACCGCGCCCATGTGGCGGCGGCAGTGGAAAACCCGCCCGAACTGGATTTCCGGGTCGTGTGCGGCACCACGGGCAGCGGCAAGAGCCGCCTGCTGGAGACGCTCGAGCGCATCGGCGCGCAGGTGCTCGACCTCGAAAAGCTGGCGGCGCACCGCGGCTCGGTGCTGGGCCACCTGCCGGACGAAGCCCAGCCCTCCCAGAAGATGTTCGAAAGCCGGGTCTGGGACAAGCTGCGCCACTTCGATCCGTCCCGCCCCGTGTTCGTGGAATCGGAAAGCAAGAAGGTCGGCAACCTGCGCGTGCCGGAGGCGGTGATGGCACGCATGCGCGCCTCGCCCTGCATCTCCTTGTGGCTGTCGCGCGAGAACCGGGTGCGCCTCCTGATGGAGGACTACGCACACTTCTGCAAGAACCCGGACGCGCTCACCGGCCAGCTGGCGCACCTGGCGCAGCTGCACGGGAACGAGAAGATCACCGCCTGGCGCGACATGGCCAACAGCGGCTCGATGCCGCAACTGGTGGACCAGCTGCTGGTGGAGCATTACGACCCGGCCTACCTGCGCTCGATCGACCGTAATTTCGTGCAGTTTCCAAAGGCGCAGGTGCTGGAGCTGGGGGATATCGCCGAAGAGGATTTCGTGGCGGCAGCGCGGCGCTTGCACGCGGCTTGAATTGCCACACTACTCTTTGTCCCATTAGTAGTTGATCCGTCATCCCGGCGCAGGCCGGGATCCAGTTCCCCTGAGCAGTGAGAACGCATGCGCTAGCGGCGACACACGCAAACTTGGATCCCGGCCTTCGCCGGGATGACGTTCTGAGGGTACGGCTAAGGCAGTCTGCGTCGCTTTTCAACGCTCTCGACAAAGCCCAAAAAACAAAAAGCCCGGCTGCTCACACAGCCGGGCTTTTTCTTATCCTGCTACTTTGATCGCGATCACTCGCCGTCCTGCTTGGCGCCCAGTTGCGAGGCGTTCACGGTGATCTTGGCCTTGGCCTTGGCCTTGAGTGCCTCGACATAGTTGAACAGCTCCGCCTGGCCCACCAGGCTCGAGATCTGCTGCGCTTCCTGCTTGCGGCGCTCCAGGTCCGGGTTGGCCGGCTGCGACACCTTGTTGATGCGGTAGACGCCGTAGCCCTGGCCCGGAATCTCCACGCCCACATAGGCCGGCAGCTTGGTCGCATCCGCCTTCAGCACCGCGATCGCCGCCGTGGTGTTGATCGTCGGCTCCTTGGTGCGGGTCACGATCGTCGGCGCGCCGAAACCGCTCGCGTCGCCCGAGGCCTTGGCCGCGGCCAGCTTCTGCTCGCCGGCGGCCTTGGCCAGGCGCGACGCCTCTTCCAGCGTGACGCGCTGGCGGATCATGGCATCCACCTCGGCCAGCGGGCGCTTGGTGGCCGGCTTGAACTCGACCACGCGGCCCGAGATCAAGACGCTCGGCGCCACTTCCACGGCTTCGGTGTTGCGCTTGTTCTTGATGGCGTCGGTGCCGAACAACGCGGCCAGGAACTTCTCGTTGTTGAACGGCGCCTGGCCCAGTTGCGGGTTCGGCTTGCGGGTCAGGTTGTCGACGGTCTCGATCTTCAGGCCCAGCTTGTCCGCCACCGGCTTCAGGCTTTCCGACTGCTCGTAGACCATGTTGGTGAAGGTCTCGGCCATTTCGGAATAGCGCTTCGACATCTTCTGCTTCTTCAGGTCGGCGGCGATGTCGTCCTTCACGGCGGCCAGCGGCTTCTGCTCGGCCGGCTTGAGCGAGGTCAGCTTGATGATGTGATAGCCGAATTCGGACTGCACCACGCCGCTCACTTCGCCTTCCTTGAGTGCGTAGATCGCGTCTTCCACCGGCTTCACGAAGGTGCCCTTCTCGACCACGCCGAGGTCGCCGCCGGCCTGGGCCGAACCCTGGTCCTGCGACTGCGCCTTGGCGATCTCGGCGAAGTTCGCCGGGTTCTTGCGCACTTCAAGCAGCACGCTTTCCGCCTTGGCCTTGGCGGCGGCCTGGTCGGCCGGCTTGGCGTCGCGCGGCGCGTTGATCAGGATGTGGGCCGCGGTACGCTGCTCGGGCGTGGTGTAGCTCTTGACGTTCTTGTTGTAGTAGTCGGTGACCTCGGCATCGCTCACCTGCACCTGGCTCTCGACCGCGGCCGGATCGAACACGACGAACTCGGCCTTCACCTGCTCGGGGATGGTGAACAGCTCGGCGTTCTTGTCGTAGTAGGCTTTCACCATGGCGTCGGTGACCTTCACTTGCGGCAGGTATTGCGCCACCGGGAACAGGATTTCCTGGACTTCGCGTTCCTGGTCGCTGATGCTCGACAGGCGCTGGCTCACCGAGCGCGGGGCGAACGCGGTGCCCTGGATCGAGCCGGTCAGCTGCTCCAGGGTCAGGTCGCGGCGCAGGCGCTGGTCGAACATCGCCGGGGTCATGCCCTGGGCCGCCAGTGCGGCCTTGTAGCCTTCCATGTCGAAGCTGCCGTCGGGCTGGCGGAACTGCTGGAATTCGCCGATCCGCTTGGCCAGGGCGGCATCGCCCACGGTCATGTGGCTGCGCGCGAGTTCGGCGTTGATGGCGCGTTCGGCCACCAGGTTGTTCAGGATCGCCTGCTTGGCTTCCGGCGTCTCGAACATCTTCTGGTCGAACTGCGGGCCCATCATCTGGCGGGCCTGGTCGATCTGGCGGCGCTGGGCTTCTTCCCACTCTTGCTGGGAGACCTTCTGCCCTGCCACGGTGGCCACGGCGGTATCGGCTTCGTTGTTCTGGTAGCCTTCTACGCCGAGGAGCACGAACGAAGGAATCACCAGGAGCAGCAGGATTCCGTACATCCAGCGCTTGTGGTTCCGAATAAATTCAAACATGGTCAGCCATTCAAGGTTGAGAATGCTTTAACAGCACAGGTTAAAAAAAAAGGCGAACTCGCGTTCGCCTCTTCTCGTCTTCCAAGGCCTTCGCAGGCTTCGGATCTTACTGAATTCTGGCGGAGCGGATGGGGCTCGCCCACGTTCCGCGGGCCGCGGATTGCCTTGCAAGTCAATCCCTTCTCGCCCAAGCCGTGCTCCCCGCAGGGGGAGCACTACTTTCCTACGTGTTCTGGCGGAGCGGACGGGGTTCGAACCCGCGACCCCCGGCGTGACAGGCCGGTATTCTAACCAACTGAACTACCGCTCCAGACTAATGTGGTGGATGTTGGCGGAGCGGACGGGGCTCGAACCCGCGACCCCCGGCGTGACAGGCCGGTATTCTAACCAACTGAACTACCGCTCCAACAAAAACACGACATCGCATTACCTTTGCAGGTAGTGCCCCTGCATGTCACTGCAGGGAAGGCATTAGTTTACAGCATCTTTCAGAGCTTTACCAGCCTTAAATTTCGGAACCTTGGCCGCTGCAATCTTGATCGGTTCCTTGGTGCGCGGATCGCGGCCGGTGCGCGCAGCGCGTTCGCCCACGGTGAAGGTACCGAAGCCGACCAGCGTGACGCTGTCGTTCTTCTTCAGGGACTCGGTCACGGCTCCGATCATGGCGTCGAGAGCACGCGTCGCCGAGGCCTTGGTAATGTCCGCGGACTTCGCGATTTCTTCGATCAGTTCTGTCTTGTTCACTCTAACCCTCGTATACGTTGGACGCCGCGGCGCCTTGCTGCAAAAGTGCAAGCGCGTATTAAACAAGGGCAACATTGGTCTGTCAAGCAACATCCGTGGTGGATGGCCTCGCCCATGTGCCACTCGCGGCGCGCACACGAAAAAACAGGCGCCCGCAGGCGCCTGTCTCATCGACGATCCGGACGATCAGTGCTTGACCACGTCGGTCGATCCTTCCGCGGCCGGAGCCGGGGTCACGGCGACCGGCGCCGCCACGTCCGCCAGCGCTTCCGGCTGGCGCTCCAGCGCAACCTCGAGCACCTTCTCGATCCAGCGCACCGGCACGATCTCGAGCTTGTTCTTGACGTTGTCCGGAATCTCGGCCAGGTCCTTCACGTTCTGCTCGGGGATCAGGACCGTCTTGATGCCGCCGCGATGCGCCGCCAGCAGCTTCTCCTTCAGGCCGCCGATCGGCAGGACTTCGCCGCGCAGCGTGATCTCGCCGGTCATCGCCACGTCGGCGCGCACCGGGATGCCAGTGAAGGCCGAGACCAGGGCGGTGGTCATGCCGATGCCGGCGGACGGACCGTCCTTCGGCGTCGCGCCTTCCGGCACGTGGATGTGGATGTCGGTCTTTTCAAAAGCTTCCGCCTTGATGCCGAAGCGCTGGGCGCGCGAACGCACCACCGTGCGCGCCGCCTCGATCGATTCCTTCATCACGTCGCCCAGGGTACCGGTGCGGATGATCGCGCCCTTGCCCGGCACGTTCACCGCTTCGATCGTGAGCAGGTCGCCGCCCACCTCGGTCCAGGCCAGGCCGACCACCTGGCCGATCTGGTTTTCCTTCTCGGCCACGCCGAAGTCGTAGCGGCGCACCCCCAGGAACTTGTCCAGGTTCTTGGCGTTGACAGTCACCTTCTTCTCGGCCTTGGTCAGCAGGAGCATCTTGACGACCTTGCGGCAGATCTTCGAGATCTCGCGCTCGAGCGAACGCACGCCCGCTTCACGGGTGTAGTAGCGGATGATGTCGCGGATCGCCGATTCCTCGACCTTGATCTCGCCTTCCTTCAGGCCGTTGTTCTTGATCTGCTTCGGCAGCAGGTAGCGCTGCGCGATGCTGGTCTTCTCGTCCTCGGTGTAGCCCGACAGGCGGATCACTTCCATCCGGTCCAGCAGCGCCGGCGGGATGTTGAAGGAGTTCGAGGTGGCCACGAACATCACGTCCGACAGGTCGAAGTCCACTTCGACGTAGTGGTCGCTGAAGGTATGGTTCTGCGCCGGGTCCAGCACTTCCAGCAGGGCCGAGCTGGGATCGCCGCGGAAGTCCGCGCCCATCTTGTCGATCTCGTCCAGCAGGAACAGCGGGTTGCGCACGCCGACCTTCGACAGCGACTGCAGCACCTTGCCCGGCATCGAGCCGATGTAGGTGCGGCGGTGGCCGCGGATCTCGGCCTCGTCGCGCACGCCGCCCAGCGCCATGCGCACGTACTTGCGGTTGGTGGCGCGGGCGATCGATTCGCCCAGCGAGGTTTTACCCACGCCCGGAGGACCGACGAAGCACAGGATCGGGGCCTTCAGCTTGTCGACGCGCTGCTGCACCGCGAGGTACTCGAGGATGCGTTCCTTGATCTTGTCCAGGCCATAGTGATCGGCTTCCAGCACCTGCTGGGCCTTTTCCAGGTCGATGGTGACCTTCGACTTTTTCTTCCACGGCAGCGACACCAGGGTGTCGATGTAGTTGCGCACCACGGTGGCTTCGGCCGACATCGGCGACATCAGCTTGAGCTTCTTGATCTCGGCCTGGGCCTTTTCCAGTGCCTCTTTCGGCATCTTGGCGGCGATGACCTTCTTCTCCAGCTCTTCGATGTCGGCGCCCTCTTCGCCTTCGCCCAGTTCCTTCTGGATCGCCTTGACCTGTTCGTTCAGGTAGTACTCGCGCTGCGACTTTTCCATCTGGCGCTTGACGCGGCCGCGGATGCGCTTTTCGACCTGCAGGATGTCGAGTTCGCCTTCCAGTTGGCCGAGCAGGTGCTCGAGGCGCTTGGCGACGTTGAAGATCTCGAGGATGACCTGCTTCTGCTCGAGCTTGAGCGGCAGGTGCGCGGCGACGGTGTCGGCCAGGCGGCCGGCGTCGTCGATGCCCGCCAGCGAGGCCAGGATCTCCGGCGGGATCTTCTTGTTGAGTTTGACGTACTGGTCGAACTGCTGGACGATGGCGCGGCGCATGGCCTCGACTTCGGAGTCGTCGCCGATTTCCGAGGCGACCGGGGTCAGCTCGGCGGTAAAGTGGGTGGCGCCATCGACGATGTTGTCGATGCGCGCGCGCTGGGCGCCCTCGACCAGGACCTTCACGGTGCCGTCGGGGAGCTTGAGCATTTGCAGAATATTGGCCACGCAGCCGATCTCGTAGATGTCTGCGGCGGAAGGTTCGTCCTTGGCGGCGGCTTTCTGGGCAGCCAGCATGATGCTCTTGCCCTGCTCCATCGCGGCTTCCAGGGCCTTGATCGATTTCGGACGGCCGACGAACAGAGGTATCACCATATGCGGGAACACGACCACGTCGCGCAGCGGCAGGAGAGGCAGCGTCGTTTGCTCGGTTAATTTCGAAGTTGTCATGGCATACCTTATAGAAACGTGTTGCTGAACTTGGGCACTCGCAGCGCAAATCTCAAGACCGCTGCGAATATATTTTCTACTGGTAAAACAATATCAATCAGGTAGAAATATAGCCGTTCCAATAAAAACCCTGATTTCAAATGAAAAAGCCACTGCGCAGGGGGGGGACCCGCGAGTGGCTTTTCGATTGAAGCCCGGTTTCTTATTATGGTCTAGTGTACCTTCAAGAATCCGTACGGCAAGACTTTTGTGACAAAAGTGTGGCGGTTTTTTAGTTCTCGCCGGAAGCTTTTGGCGTTTCGCTGTAGATCAGCAAAGGTTTCGCGGCGTTCGTGATCGTATTTTCATCGATCACGACCTTCACCACGTTCTGCTGGCTCGGCAGCTCGTACATCACATCGAGCAGCGCGTGTTCCAGGATCGAGCGCAGGCCGCGCGCGCCGGTCTTGCGTGCCAGGGCCTTGCGCGCGATCGCGTGCAGGGCCGCAGGACGTATTTCGAGTTCGGCGCCTTCCATTTCAAGCAGCTTCGAGTATTGCTTGATCAGGGCGTTCTTCGGCTCGATCAGGATCTGGATCAGCGCTTCTTCGGTCAGTTCGCTCAGCGTCGCCACGACCGGCAGGCGGCCGACCAGCTCGGGGATCAGGCCGAACTTGATCAGGTCTTCCGGCTCGGCTTCCATCAGGATCTCGCTGTTGGCGCGTTCGGTCTGGCTCTTGACCGTGGCCGCGAAACCGATCCCGCTCTTTTCCGAACGGTTCTGGATGATCTTGGCCAGGCCGTCGAAAGCGCCGCCGCAGATGAACATGATGTTGGTCGTGTCGATCTGGACGAAGTCCTGGTTCGGGTGCTTGCGGCCGCCCTGCGGCGGCACCGAGGCCATGGTGCCCTCGATGAGTTTCAGCAGGGCCTGCTGCACGCCCTCGCCCGACACGTCGCGCGTGATCGAGGGGTTGTCGGACTTGCGCGAGATCTTGTCGATCTCGTCGATGTAGACGATGCCGCGCTGGGCCTTCTCGACTTCGTAATTGCAGCTTTGCAGCAGCTTCTGGATGATGTTCTCGACGTCTTCGCCGACATAGCCGGCTTCCGTCAGCGTGGTCGCGTCGGCGATCACGAAGGGAACGTTGAGCATGCGCGCCAGGGTCTGGGCCAGCAGGGTCTTGCCGGAACCGGTCGGGCCGACGAGCAGGATGTTGCTCTTGGCCAGTTCGATGTCGTCTTTCTTGCCCAGGTGCTTGAGGCGCTTGTAGTGGTTGTACACCGCCACCGACAGGATGCGCTTGGCCGTCTGCTGGCCAATCACGTACTGGTCGAGCAGTTCGGTGATTTCGTGAGGCGTCGGCAGATCGGACTTGGCGCCCGCCACCGATTCGACATTGGAAGTCTCGTCGCGGATGATGTCGTTGCACAGGTCGATGCACTCATCGCAGATGAACACCGACGGGCCCGCGATCAGCTTCTTGACTTCGTGCTGGCTCTTTCCGCAGAACGAGCAGTACAGAAGTTTTTCGCCGCTGGAGGATTTTTTGTCAGACATGGGGCAGGTTATCTAATAAGTTGCTTGAATATAACGCTAATACGGGTACGCAACAAGTGCGCACACGAACATGCTACCCGAAATAAAAACGAAACGCCCGAACACGTTTTGCGCCCGGGCGTTTTTTGGCAACACCTTGGCGGTGTCGCAACGTCGTTCTTTACGCGCGGTTGGTGAGTACGCGGTCGATCATACCGTACTCAACGGCCTCTTCCGCCGACATGAAGCGGTCGCGGTCGGTGTCGCGGTGGATCTGCTCGATGCTCTGGCCGGTGTTCTCGGACATGATGCGCGCCAGGCGCTCGCGCAGGTACAGGATTTCCTTGGCCTGGATCTCGATGTCCGAGGCCATGCCCTGCGAACCGCCGGACGGCTGGTGGATCATGACGCGCGAGTTCGGCAGCGAGAAACGCTTGCCCTTGGCGCCGGCGGCCAGCAGGAAGGCGCCCATCGAGGCGGCCAGGCCGGTGCACAGGGTGGAGACGTCCGGCTTGATGAAGTTCATCGTGTCGAAGATCGCCAGGCCCGCCGAGACCGAACCGCCCGGCGAGTTGATGTACAGCGAAATGTCCTTGTCCGGATTCTCGCTCTCCAGGAACAGCAGCTGAGCCACGATCAGGTTGGCCATCTGGTCGTTGACAGGGCCGACCAGGAAGATCACGCGCTCCTTGAGGAGGCGCGAGTAGATGTCATAGGCGCGCTCGCCGCGGCCGCTTTGTTCGACCACCATCGGCACGAGGCCGAGTGCTTGGGTATCCAATGCCGGATTACGAATCATACCTGTCTCGTTCCTTGTAGTTAGGGGTTCAGAAATCCAATCTTAGCAGGTGTATGCGGTTCGCACAGACACGTAGGGTGGGCAGCTCCGCTGCCCACGCGGTGATCGTTATCGGCTCCGTCATCGCGCACGATGATCTTGCTGCCAACTATCACCGCGTGGGCGGGAGACCCGCCCACCCTACGATTTAACCACAACAGCCTTGCTGGCTGGCATTCATTAACCCTGAGCGTTGCCGCCCATCAGTTCATCGAAAGCGATGGTCTTGCTGCTGACCTTTGCCTTGCCGAGGACGTAGTTAACGACGTTTTCTTCCAAAACAAGGGCTTCCACTTCGGCCAGGCGGCGGCGGTCGCTGTAGTAGTACTTCAGGACTTCCTTCGGATCTTCGTAGCTCTGCGCGAAGTCTTCGATCTGGGCCTTGACCTGCTCCTGGGTTGCCTGCAGGTTGTTATCCGACACCAGTTGCGACAGGATCAGACCCAGGCGCACGCGGCGCTCGGCCTTGTCGGCGAACATTTCCGGCGGGAACGGCATTGCCTTCACGTCCATGCCGCGCTGCGCCATGTCCTGGCGGGTCATCTCGGCCAGGCGCTCCGAATCCTGCTGGATCATGGCCTTCGGCACGTCCAGTTCGGTGGCCTTGACCAGGGCGTCCATCACGGCTTCCTTGTTGCGGGCCTTGATGCGGGCGTTGACTTCACGCTCCAGGTTGGTCTTGATGTCTTCGCGCATCTTCTCGATCGAGCCGTCTTCGATGCCCAGCGACTTGGCGAATTCCGCGTCGACTTCCGGCATGTGCGCCCACTCGAGCTTGTTCAGGGTGATGGTGAACTCGGCGGTCTTGCCGGCCACGTCCTTGCCGTGGTAATCCTCAGGGAAAGCCAGCGGGAAGGTCTTGCTCTCGCCGACCTTCAGGCCGACGGTGGCGGCTTCGAATTCCGGCAGCATGCGGCCTTCGCCCAGCACGAAGGCGTAGTTCTCGGCCTTGCCGCCGGCGAATTCTTCGCCGTCGATCTTGCCGACGAAGTCGACGGTCACGCGGTCGCCGTTGGCAGCCACGGCCTCGCCGCCGGTGCCGTGCTCGCCCTCTTCACCCTTGGTGTGGTAGTGCACGCGCTGCTTGCGCAGGATGTCGATGGTCTTGTCGATCTCGGCGTCGCTCACGTCGGCGGCGACGGTTTCGATCTCGGTGGCGGCCAGGTCGCCCAGCACGACTTCAGGATAGACTTCGAAGGTCGCGTCGAAAGCCAGCATGCCTTCCGGCGCGTCTTCTTTCGGTTCGATTTTCGGGAAACCGGCAACGCGCAGCTGGTTCTCGTTGGCGGCTTCGTTGAACGCGCGGCCGACCTTGTCGTTCAGCACGTCCGATTCGATCTGGTAACCGTATTGCGCAGCGACCATCTTGAGCGGCACCTTGCCTGGGCGGAAGCCCGGGGCCTTTGCCGTCTTGGCCTGCTTCTTGAGGCGCTTTTCGACCTCCGTACGGACGTCAGCTACCGGAAAAGTGATCGTCAAGCGACGCTCGAGTTTACCCAGGGTTTCGACTGCAGTTGCCATTGTAAAAATCGTCCAAAAAAATAATTATTCGTGGTGCGAGGAGGGGGACTCGAACCCCCACACCATTGCTGGCGTCAGGACCTAAACCTGGTGCGTCTACCAATTTCGCCATCCTCGCGGAAGGATTGCATTTTTGCCACAAAAACAAAGGGCGCCCGACAGTGAAACCGGCCGCCCTGCACTCCTCTGTTTAGGGGCTACAACTTCAATCGATTATTTTACTGGATTTTCTGTCACTATTGGGGCGTTTTTTGCTGTGTGTGCGAGGGGTGGGAGCTCATCTATATAGAGGAGAGAGCTCGGCAGTATGCGCAGCCACGCTCGCACGCCTCTGCGTCAAACCCCAGAACCGTCGCTCCGGCGAAGGCCGGAGCCTGAGTTCCTTGCGTCACGTTGGCGGGTGCACGCAAGCGCCTGCGGCCTACAACGAAACCTGGATCCCGGCCTTCGCCGGGATGACGGCTCTGCGCTTAGTGGACAAAGGACGCTACACGGTCTTCGTGCCAACCGGCTTCTTGACCCGGAACCAGGCCGCATACAGCGCCGGCAGGAACAGCAAGGTCAGCGCCGTCGCCACCAGCAGGCCGCCCATGATCGCCACCGCCATCGGCCCCCAGAACACCGAACGCGACAGGGGAATCATGGCCAGCGCCGCCGCCGCCGCGGTCAGGAGGATCGGCCGGCAGCGCCGCACCGCCGCCTCGACGATCGCATCCCAGGCTTCGGCGCCGCCCGCGATGTCCTGCTCGATCTGGTCGACCAGGATCACCGAATTGCGGATGATCATGCCGAACAGCGCGATCACGCCCAGGTTCGCCACGAAACCGAAAGGCCGGTCGAAGACGAGCAAGGCCATCGCCGCCCCCGCGATGCCCAGCGGCCCGGTGAGGAAGACCAGCAGCGAGCGCGAGAAGCTGTGCAACTGCAGCATCAGGAGCGTGAACACGATGAACAGCACCAGCGGCACGTTGGCCATGATCGAGGCTTCCGCATCCGCGCTGTCGGCCGCCGCGCCTTCCACCTTGACGCGGTAGCCGGCCGGCAGCTTCGCGCGGATCGCCGCCAGCTTCTCGTCCACCTGGGCGGTGACGGTCGGCCCCTGGATGCCCTCGACCACATCGGACTGGACCATGATGGCCCACTCGCGCCCCTCGCGCCAGACCACGCCCGGTTCCCACACGAAGGCCACCCGCGCCACCTGCCCGATCGGCACGGCGCCGCCGCCAGGTGTCGGCACCAGGGCCTCGGACAGACGGGTGATGGTGGAACGCTCCTCCAGCGGCTGGCGCACCACGATGTCGATCAGGCGATTGGTCTCGCGGAACTGGCCGACCGGCGTGCCGGTGAGCGTGGTATTGATCACGCGCCGCACCGCCTGCGAGGTGACGCCGAGGGCGCGCAGCTTGTCCTGGTCGAGATCGAGGCGCAGCACCTTGACCGCCTCGTTCCAGTTGTCGTTGACGCCCACCGTGTTCGGATTGGCGCGCATGACGTCCTTGACCTCGTCGGCGACCCTGCGCACGATGCCGATGTCGGGTCCCAGCACCTGGAACTGCACCGGATAGGCCACCGGCGGCCCGTTCGGCAGCAGCTTGACGCGCCCGCGCACCTCGGGGAAGTCGTCGCGGAAGGCCGCTTCGATTTTCAAGCGCAGGGCGTCGCGCGCCTCGGCGTCCACCGGCAAGACGACCAGTTGGGACACGTTCGATTGCGGGAAGATCTGGTCCAGCGGCAGGTAGAAGCGCGGACTGCCGGTGCCGACGTAGCTGGTCACGCTCTGCACGCCCTGCTGCTGCTTGAGGAAGCCCTCGAAGCGCTTCACGACCGCCTCGTTCGCGGCGAAACTGGTGCCCTCGGGCGACCACATCTCCACCATCAGCTCGGGGCGGCTGGAGTCCGGGAAGAACTGCTTCTCGATGAAATTGAAGCCGAATACCCCCAGGGAGAACACGCCCAGGCTCAGCGCGATGGTGGTCTTGCGCCACTCCACGCAGCGGTTGACCAGGCGCCGAAAGCGTTCGTAGGCCGGGCTGTCGAACACGTCATGCGAGGATTCGCCCTGGCCGTGGGGCTTGACCTTCAGGAGGATGTAGCCGATGTATGGGGTAAACACCACCGCCGCCACCCAGGAAATGAGCAAGGCCAGCGCGTTCACCGAGAACATCGTGAAGGTGTATTCGCCGGCCGCGGACTTGGCCAGGCCGATCGGCAGGAAGCCCGCCGCCGTGATCAGGGTCCCGGTCAGCATCGGCATCGCGGTGGAGGTGTAGGCGAAGGTGGCGGCCTCGAAGCGCGACAGGCCCTCCTCCATCTTGCGCACCATCATCTCGACCGCGATGATGGCGTCGTCCACCAGCAGGCCGAGCGCGATGATCAGGGCGCCCAGCGAGATCTTGTGCAGCGAAATGTCGAGCACCCGCATGAAGAGAAAAGTTATCGCCAATACCAGCGGGATCGTCAGCGCCACCACCAGGCCGGGGCGCACGTCGATGCGCAGCTTGGGCTTGGTGTGCAGGCCGAGCGCGATGAAGGACACGGCCAGCACGATGATCACCGCCTCGATCAGCACCTTGATGAATTCGTTGACCGAGGCGGTGACGGCCTGCGGCTGGTTCGACACGCGCTCCAGCTCGATGCCGACCGGCAACTCGGCGCGAATGCGGGCAACGGTCTCGTCCAGGCCCTCGCCCAGGCGGATGATGTTGCCGCCCTTTTCCATCGACACCCCCAGGCCGATCACTTCCTTGCCGTTGAAGCGCATCTTGTCGCGCGGCGGGTCCTGGTAGCCGCGCTTCACGGTCGCGAAGTCGCCCAGCCGGAAGGTGGTGTTGGCGGCGCGCAGCTGCAGGTTTTCCAGCAGCGCCAAGCTGTTCAGGGCGCCGGTGACGCGCACCTGCAGGTTGTCGCCCGGCGTCACCAGGACGCCGCTGGCCTCCACCCCGTTCTGGGTGGCGATCTGGTTGACGATCTGCTCGAAGGGCACGCCCAGCTGGGCGAACTTCTTGCTGGAGAACTCGATGTAGATCTTCTCCGCCTGCACCCCGAACTGCTCGACTTTCGCCACCAGCGGCACCTTGAGCAGTTGCTGGCGCACGAAGTCGGCGTAGTCGCGCATCTCGGCCGGCGTGAAACCGTCGCCCGAGAGCGCGAAGATCGAACCGTAGGTGTCGCCGAATTCGTCGTTGAAGAAGGGGCCGACCACGCCCTGCGGCAGGGTGGCGGCCATGTCGCCGATCTTCTTGCGCACCTGGTAGAAGGCCGGCGCGGTTTCATGGGGCGGCGTCGATTCGCGCAGCTCGAGGATGATGGTGGTCTCGCCCGGCTTGGAAAAGCTGCGGATGCGGTCGATGTAGGGCGTCTCCTGGAGTTTTCTCTCGAGCGGGTCGGTGACCTGCTCGGCCATCTGGACCGCGGTCGCGCCCGGCCACACGGCGCTCACCACCATGGCGCGGAAGGTGAAGGGCGGGTCTTCGTCCTGGCCCAGCTGCTGGTAGCTGAGGATGCCCCCGATCAGGAGGGCGGCGATCAGGTAGCGCGTCAGCGGAATGTGTTCCAGCGCCCAGCGCGACAGGTTGAAGCCCCTCATCGCGCGCCTCCTCCGACGGCGGCGGCCTCGGTGTCGCCGCGGCGCGCCACGTCGGCCGTGAGGATCTTGACCTTCTGGCCCGGCTTGAGCAGGTGCACGCCGGCCGTCACCACGGTCTGGCCGGGCTGCACGCCGCCGGAGACGAGGATGTCGTTGCCCGACTGCCCGGCCACCTCGACCTTGCGCAACTGTACCGCGCCATTCTCCACCACCCAGACGCTCGTCGCGCCCTTGTCCTGCACCAGGGCGCTGAGCGGCACCCGCAGGGCCGAGGCATCCGCGCCGGCGGCCGTCGTGATCTCCACCGTGGCGGTCATCCCGAGGCGGATATCGGCGCGCGCCGGGATCGACACCTTGACCGTATAGGTGCGGGTCGCCGGATCGGCCACCGGCGAGACTTCGCGGATCTTGCCGGGAATGGCCTCCGAGCGCCTGGCCCAGAGGCGTACGTTCACGTCAAGGGCCTGGCGCAGCGCCTCGACCCGGTCTTCCGGAATGCCGATCACGACTTCCTTCTCGTCGGTGCGGGCCACGCGCACGACCGGCGCGCCGGCGGCCACCACCTGGCCGACTTCGGCGTCGACCGCGGTCACCACGCCGTCGGTGTCCGATTCCAGGTTGGCATAGCCGGCCTGGTTCGACTGGCCGCGAAAACCCGCGCGCGCCGCGTCGACGTTGGCCTGGGCCGCGCGCAGGGCCGCCTGCTTGGCATCAAGCACCGCCTGGCTGACGAAATTCTGGGCGCGCAGGTTCTGGTGGCGCTTGTAGTCGGCCTGGGCCAGGTCGCGCTCGGTCTCGGCGGCGCGCAGGGTGGCGCGCGCCTGGGCCTCGGCCAGGCGCAGGTCCTGCGGGTCGAGGCGCATCAGGACCTGGCCGTCCTTGACGACCGCCCCGACGTCGACCCGGCGCTCGACGATCTTGCCGCCCACCCGGAAACCCAGCCGCGACTCATAGCGGGCACGTACGTCGCCCGAGAACTCGACGCGCTCGCCGCCATTGCCGGCGGCCAGCTGGATGGCGCGCACCGGGCGCACCTCCTCGGTCTTCGGCGCTTCCTTGCCGCAGCCGGCCAGCAGGAAAAGGAGCAAGGGCGCGGCATATGCGGCGCGCATGATGGAGAACGTCGGGCGAAACTTCGGAAATGCAGACACGTTGGGTCCCCTGTCGATCGAGTGCCATTTAGGGCATTTGTAATCAAGCAATTATAATCAGTCAAAGATCCAGAAACCCGACATTAGAGTCAACAGTCCAATATGCCAGTCGAGCATTACGAGAACTTCCCCGTCGCCTCCTTCCTGCTGCCGCGCCGCCTGGCGCCGGCGGTCGAGGCCATCTATGCTTTTGCCCGCAGCGCCGACGACATCGCCGACGAGGGCGATTGCGCCCCGCCCGAGCGGCTGGCCGCACTGGAGCGCTATGGACGGGAACTGGCGGCCATCGAGCGCGGCGCGACGCCCGCCGACCCGCTGTTCGCGCGCCTGGCCGGCGTGGTGCGCGAATTCCGCCTGCCGGTCGCGCCCATGCACGACCTGCTCTCGGCCTTCCGCCAGGACGTCGTCACCACCCGTTATGCCGACTACACCGCCTTGCTCGACTATTGCCGGCGCTCGGCCAACCCGGTCGGGCGCCTGATGCTGGAACTGTACGAAGCCGTGGACGAGCGCAACCTGCGCGATTCGGACGCGATCTGCAGCGCGCTCCAGCTGATCAACTTCTGGCAGGACGTGGCGATCGACCTGCCCAAGGGCCGCATCTACCTGCCGCTGGAAGACCTGGAGCGCCACGGCGTCTCGGAGGCCGAACTGGCATCCAGCCCGTCCACGCCGGCCTGGCGCGCCCTGATGCGTTTCGAGGTGGAGCGCGCCCGTGCCCTGATGCTGGCCGGCTCGCCGCTGGTGCACCGCCTGCCGGGGCGGATCGGCTGGGAACTGCGCCTCATCGTGCAGGGCGGGCTGCGCATCCTGGAAGCCATCGAGAAGGCCGAGTACGACGTGTTCCGGCGGCGCCCGACCCTGGCGCCGGCCGATTGGATCGTGGTGGCCTGGCGCGCATGGAAGATGTGATCGATGTTCGCAGACCTACCCGTATCGGCTAAGATAGCGGATTCGCCTCAGCAATCAGCAACAAAACAATAAATACATGTCCCCCGACGAATACTGCCAGCAAAAGACCGTCCAGAGCGGCTCCAGCTTCTATTACAGCTTCCTGTTCCTGCCGCCGGAGCGCCGCCGTGCGATCACCGCCCTGTACGCCTTCTGCCGCGAGGTCGACGACACCGTCGACGAGACTTCCGACCCGTCGGTCGCGCGCATCAAGCTGGCCTGGTGGCGCACCGAGGTCTCGACCATGTACAAGGGCACGCCGACGCACCCGGTGACCCAGGCGCTGCAGCCGCACGTCGCCACCTACCAGCTGGAAGAACAGCACCTGCAGGCCATCATCGACGGCATGGAGATGGACCTCGACCAGAGCCGCTACCTCGACTTCGCCGGGCTGCAGAAGTATTGCTGGCGGGTGGCGGGCGTGGTCGGCATCCTGTCGGCCAGCATCTTCGGCACCACGCGTCCCGAGACCCTGCTCTACGCCGAGAAGCTCGGCCTGGCCTTCCAGCTGACCAACATCATCCGCGACGTCGGCGACGATGCGCGCAAGGGCCGCATCTACATCCCGGTGAACGAGCTGCAGCAGTTCAACGTGACGGCCGCCGACATCCTGAATTTCCGCCACAGCGAGAAGTTCGAGGCCTTGATGCGTTTCCAGAACGAGCGCGCCCAGCGCACCTACGACGAGGCCCTGGCCCTGCTGCCGAAGGCGGACCGGCGCGCCCAGCGCCCGGGGCTGATGATGGCCGCCATCTACCGCACCCTGCTGGACGAGATCGCGCGCGACAACTTCCAGGTGCTGAACCAGCGCATCTCGCTCACGCCGCTGCGCAAGCTGTGGCTGGCCTGGAAGACCTATGTCCGCAGCTAGCGGCGCCCTGCGGGTCGCGGTCGCCGGCGGCGGCTGGGCCGGCTGCGCCGCCGCCGTCGAACTGGCGGCCGGCGGCGCCCGGGTGACCCTGGTGGAAAGCGCCCGCAGCCTGGGCGGCCGGGCGCGCGGCGTCGAGGTGCAGGGCAAGATGCTCGACAACGGCCAGCACATCCTGCTGGGCGCCTATGGCGACACCCTGCGCATGATGCGCCAGGTCGGGGTCGACCCGGACGCGGCGCTGCTGCGCCTGCCGGTGCAGATGCGCTATCCCGAGGGCAGCGGCGGCATGGACTTCGTCGCGCCGCGCTGGCCGGCGCCGCTGCACCTGGCCGCCGCCCTGCTGCGCGCCAAGGGCCTGGCGCGCGCCGACAAGATGGCCCTGGCCCGCTTCACCACCGCCGCGCGCACCATGGGCTGGGTGCTCTATAACGACTGCACCGTCGAGGAACTGCTGGAGCGCTTCGGCCAGACCGCGCGCCTGAACCGCCTGCTGTGGCATCCGCTGTGCATCGCCGCCCTGAA
The DNA here is from genome assembly GCF_046293535.1 of Massilia sp. Lineage (NCBI taxonomy): Bacteria > Pseudomonadati > Pseudomonadota > Betaproteobacteria > Burkholderiales > Oxalobacteraceae > Massilia > Massilia sp. Next base: position 46,386 of record NZ_JBKBOV010000013.1, read on the forward strand.
CACCCCGCCGCAGCGCGCCTCGGCCAAGGTATTCCTGGCGGTGCTGCGCGACAGCCTGGGGGCGAAGCGCCGCGCAGCTTCCGACATGCTGCTGCCGCGCATCGACATGGGCGCGCTGTTCCCGCAGGCGGCGGCGCGCTATGTCGTAGCGCAGGGCGGCCAGGTCTTGCTGGGCGCCAAGCTCGGCGCCGCCCAGCAGGTGGACGGCGCCTGGCGCCTTTCCCTGTCCGGCGGCGAAGCCGAGTTCGACGCCCTGGTGCTGGCCACGCCCGCCAGCCAATCCGCCGCCATCCTCGCGCCACACGCGCCGGACCTGGCCGCCCGGCTCTCCAGCCTGGACTACGAGCCGATCGCGACCTGCTACCTGCAATACGATCCGTCGCTGCGCCTCGACCTGCCCTTCTACGCCCTGCTCGACGATCCGGCGCAGGGCCGCTGGGGCCAGTTCGTCTTCGATCGCGGGCAGCTCGACGCCTCCCAGCCGGGGCTGCTGGCGGTGGTGGTCAGCGTCGCGCAGGATGCCGCCGGGCTCGACCAGGATGCGCTCGCCGGGCTGATCGCGGCCCAACTGGCCCAGGACCTGCGCCGCCCGGAACTGGGCGCGCCCGAATGGTCGCGGGTGATCACCGAGAAGCGCGCGACCTTTTCCTGCACCCCGGGATTGCTTCGGCCCGGCAACGACACGCCGCTCCCGGGCCTGGCGCTGGCGGGCGACTACACCGCCAGCGACTACCCGGCGACCCTCGAGACCGCCGTGCAGAGCGGCCTGGCGGCCGCCACGCTTATCCGTGCCTACGGCAAGCTGCCCCCAGAAAAACGCAGACTGTCGCACACCGGTGGCGGCGACGCGCCGGCTTCCGTAATCTAGCAGCATCGAAACAAGTCTTACGGAACCAACAACATCATGAACGACATGAGCAAACACATGAGCAAGCTCGCACTCGGCCTGCGCGCCCTGGCCCTGCTGGCTTTCGTGGGCCTGAGCACCGCCGTGCTGGTCCAGCCCGAACTCATCGGCGGCTCGGCGCCGGCCACCGCGCTGGCGATCGGCTCGATTCCGGCCATCACCCACCACTGATCGGAACGGCAGCACATGGGCAAACTGGACTATCTCGACGCGCTCAAGCGGGCCATGCACGGCCTGCCGCCGGAGATCCAGGCCAAGACCCTGGCCTGGTACGAGCAGCGCTTCGTGGACGGCGTGGCCGCCGGCCGCAGCGAGCAGAGCATCGCCGCCGAGCTGGACGACCCGCGTAGAATCGCGGTGACGCTGCGCGCCAGCACCCACATGGAGGCTTTCAAGGAAAAGAAGAATCCCGCCAACGCCGCGCGCATGCTGGTGGCCGGCGTTGGCCTGCTGGTGTTCAACCTGTTCATGGCGATTCCGGCCGCCGTGTACGCCTCGCTGCTGGTGGCGGTCTACGGCACCGCGCTCGGCTTCTATGTGTCGGGCATCGCCATCACCGCGAGCGGCCTGGCAGGCGCCAATGAACTGGTCCTGAACAATCCGCTGCACCGGATCGTCATCATGGCCGACGGCGAGCGCCACGAAACCATCGACCATTCGCGCACCCGGGTCGCGATCGGCAAGCAGGGCATCCACGTCTACGAGGACGAGGCGGCGGACGGCGACCGCGCGGACGAGCGAGCGGACGACGCGGCGAAGGCCTCGGTGGTCATCCGCCGCGCCGAGAAGGTGGCCGATGCCGGCATCCGGATCACCACCGACATGGACGGCGAATCGCGCACCACCCAGACCCTGGTCGGCTTCGCCATGGTGCTCGGCGGGATCCTGCTGTTCCTGCTGTCGCTGGTGATCACCAGGTACACGTTCATCGGCCTGAAGCGCTACGTCAAGATGAACCTGTCGCTGCTGCGGGGAGCCTGACATGCGCGCACTGCTGAAAGTCGGATTCAGCCTCTTGCTGCTGTCCTTCGTGCTGATCGGCCTGAGCTATGCGGCGCTGCGCGCCAACGGCGTGGCCGCGGCCAGCGAAGGCCGCCGGTTGGCGAGCGAGAAGCGCGAGGTGCCGGCCGCCATCCGCGCGATCGACCTCGACGGACCGATCGACCTGAACGTGCGCTACGGCGCGACGCCCTCGCTGGAAGTGCGCGGCGAAGCGCGCCTGCTGAACAACGTCGACGTCAATGCCGACGGCGAGGTGCTGCACATCGGCATCCGCGGCATGGTGCTGGGCCACCGCCGCCCGCTGGAAGTGGACCTGGTGCTGCCGCGCCTGGACAGCGTCAAGATCGACGGCAGCGGCGACAGCAGCGTCAACGGCTTCTCGGGCGAGCGCATCGAGGCGCGCATGCAGGGTTCCGGCAGCCTGCGCTTCAACGGGCGCTTCCGCCGCGTCGACGCGGCCCTGAGCGGCAGCGGCGAACTGGACCTGAATGCGGGCTCCGGCATCGAGCGCTTCGACGCGGTGCTCACCGGCTCGGGCCACATGACCATCGTCGGCGGCGCGCGCGAACTGCACGCCAACGCGAGCGGTTCGGGCGAACTCGACGCGCGCCACCTGCGCGCCGACAAGGTCGAGGTGAGCCAGACCGGCTCCGGCCGCAGCACGGTGCATGCGAAGCGCAGCGTCACGGCCTCGATCTCGGGCAGCGGCGACATCGAGGTGACCGGCAACCCGGCCGAGCGCAGCGTCAGCCGCACCGGCAGCGGCGCGGTGACCTTTACGGATTAGCGTTCAGATAGGCCAGCGCGTCGCGCCCGGCGGCGCGGCCGCTGCCGAAGCAGGCGGTGAGCAGGTAGCCGCCGGTCGGCGCTTCCCAGTCGAGCATTTCCCCAGCCACGAACACGCCCGGCAGCGCGCGCAGCATGGCGCTGGATCCGTCGAGCGCTTCGAATCGCACGCCGCCCGCGCTGCTGATCGCCTCGTCGATCGGACGTGCACGACGCAAGACCAGCGGCAAGGCCTTCAGCGCACGCGCCAGCTTTCCCGGATCGGCGTACTCCTCCTTCGGCAGGCATTCGTGCAGCAAGCCGGCTTTCACTCCCTTGATCCCGAGGCGCCCCGCCAGGTGGCTGGACATCGAACGCGATGCGCGCGGACGCGCCACTTCGGACAGAACCCGTGCCTCGTCCAGGTCGGGCAGCAGGTCGAGCCAGATGGTGGCGCTGCCCGCGGCCGCGATCTGGTCGCGCACGGGCGCCGAGACCGCATACACGAGGCTGCCCTCGATGCCGGTCTGCGTCACCACGAACTGGCCCTGGCGCTTCTCCAGCGCGCCCCCTTCGCCGCGCCAGGCAATCGCCACGGTCGTGAGCGGCGCGCCCGCATGTTTGTCCCTGAAGTGCGCGCTCCAGTCGACGTCAAAGCCGCAGTTGGCCGGCGCCAGGGGCGCCACCTCGACGCCGCGCTCGGCCAACAGCGGCACCCAGGCGCCGTCGGATCCGAGCCGGGCCCAGCTGGCGCCACCCAGCGCCAGCACCGTCGCATCCGCATCGAGCAGGACCTCGCCGCCCGGCGTGGCCATGCGCAGGCGGCCGTCCTGCCAGCCCAGCCAGCGGTGCCGCATGTGCAGGCGCACGCCGGCCTCGCGCAGGCGGTGCAGCCAGGCGCGCAACAGCGGCGCGGCCTTCATCTCGCGCGGGAACACGCGCCCCGAGCTGCCGACGAAGGTGTCGATGCCGAGGCCATGGATCCAGTCGCGCAAGGCCTGCGGCTCGAAACCGTCGAGCCAGCGGCCGACCTCAAGCGCGCGCTCCCGGTAACGGCTGCGGAAGGCCGGCAGCGCTTCGGAATGGGTGATGTTCATGCCACCCTTGCCCGCCAGCAGGAACTTGCGGCCGCTCGAGGCCATCGCATCATAGACGTCGACCTGCGCGCCGCCCGCGGCCAGGGTTTCGGCGGCCATCAGGCCGGCGGGGCCGGCGCCGATCACGGCGACGCGTTTGCTTGGTTTGGGCTGCTGGTTCATCGGCATGGCAAGAGAAAGCGAAGGAGCGGCATTGTAGTCGAGTTTGCAGCCTGCATAAAATGCGGGCGCCGATGTAAAGGGAGCTTGACATGTCAAGTGGCCTTGACTACGCTGTCAAGCATACTTTACTTCACGGAGGATGTCATGCATGAGAAGCGGGTGGGGAAAGCCTACATGCGCGAGTTGATGGGTTCGATCGCGCTGTACACGGTGCTGCTGGTGGCCTCGGTGCGCTGGGGGCGGCCGATGGAGGAAGGCGTGGCGCGCACCCTGGTGCTGGTCTCGCCGATGATCGGCTTCGGCCTGGCCCTGTGGGCCATCGCGCGCCATTTCGCGCGGGTCGACGAATACATTCGCCGCTTCCTGCTCGAATCGCTCGCCGTGGGCGCGGGCATCACGGCCGGCTTGAGCTTTACCTACGGCTTCCTCGAGGTCGCCGGGTTTCCGCGGCTGTCGATGTTCACCGTCTGGTGCGTGCTGTGCGGTTCCACCGGCATCGTGTGCATCCTACGCCGCTGGTTGGACCGATGAACAACCACATCAAGGCCCTGCGCGCCGAGCGCGGCTGGAGCCAGGCGGAGCTGGCAGAGCTGCTCGACGTGTCGCGCCAGAGCGTGAACGCGATCGAGACCGGCCGCTACGATCCGAGCCTGCCGCTCGCCTTTGCCATTGCCCGACTATTCCAACTACCCATCGAATCGATCTTCATCCCAGACCAGGAGTCAGCATGAAAGCTTCCCTGTTGTTCGCAGCACTGCTCGGCATCGCCGGCGCCACCCTCGTGTCCACCGCCGCGGCCCAGGGGCCGGCGGCCGCCGAAGCACCCAACCGCTTCGCCGTCCAGCCGGCGCCCGCCGAGCGCTTCGAGCTCAAGGGCATGCTGGTCGAGCGCCACGGCAGCGGCCCGCAGCCGCTGGTGCTGGTGCCAGGGCTGGCCAGCGGCGGCTGGGTCTGGGGCCAGATGGTGCGCGACTTCGCCCCCAGCCACACCGTCTACGTCCTCACCTTGCCCGGCTTCGACGGCCGCCCTGCGGTGGACGGCGACCCGTTCGACGCGGCCAAGGGCGCGCTCGCCGAGCTGATCGCATCGCGCAAGCTGGTCAAACCGGTGCTCATCGGCCACAGCCTGGGAGCGACGCTGGCGCTCGCGCTGGCCCAGGACCTGCCGCAGGGGATCGGCGGCGTGGTCGCCATCGACGGCCTGCCGGTCTTCCCGCGCACCGAGGACATGCCGCCGGAGCAACGCGCCGCGATGGCCGAAGGCATCCGCAAGCAGATGGCTGCCCTCACGGGCCAGGCATTCGCCTCCCAGCAGCACCAGTACATGCGCAGCATCGGCATGGTCGACCTGGGCAAGGCCGACGACGCGGCCAGGCTCTCGTCGCGCAGCGATCCCGCCGCCGTCGCGGCCTACATGGGCGCGCTACTGTCGCGCGACCTGCGCCCCGCTCTGGCGCGGATCCAGGCGCCGGTGCTGATGCTGGTGCCCTACTTCGCGCCCGACGCCGTGGTCCTGAATAACATCACCATTGCCGACAAGCTCGCGTATTATCGTGAGCTGATGACCGGCACCCCGCGCCTGCAGGTCGAGGCGATCGACAAGGCCCGCCACTTCGCCATGGTGGACCAGCCCGAAGCGGTGGCCGGCGCCGTCCGCCGTTTCCTCAACAACCTGTAAGCCAAAGGAGCACACCATGCAAAAGCTGATTTACTGGAGTGGGCAATACCTGCTGGCGGCCGGCTCGATGTTCGCCCTGCTGGTGTCGATCGACGTGTTCCTGCGCGGCGAGGCTTTCGAGACCGGCTGGCGCGAGTCGCTCGCCTGGTCGATCATGGCCTCGGCCATCTTCATCGCCTCGCGCTACTACCGGGCCGACCGCGGCGCCGACTGCACCATGTGCCGCCACCCGGACAGCAAGCATTAAGGCGCCATCCTCCAAGCCGCATCAAGGCGGACCCGGGGCGGCACAGCCATACTGCCGCCCTGGCGTATGCATGCATTTGTCATATCCATAAGATTCTGCTTGACAATACATGTAACAGGAATATTCTTGTACCCGCTACAAGGAACGATGGCGCCCGCTCGACGAGGTCGGCCACGATTCCCGAAAGCAGTCCGTTTCAACATCTTGGAGGATGTGTATGTCGGTAAAGACAAGGACAGTAATGTCCCGTAGGACGATGCTGGGCGCAATCGCGTCCAGCCCACTCTGGATGCAGTCCGCATGGGCGCAGCCAAACCTGAAAATCTCCCACCAGTTCCCGCGCGCCAGCCTTGCCGAAGGCGATTTCCGCGACCGCTTGTGCCGCATGTTCGCGGCCAACGTCGAACGGCGCACCCGCGGCGGCCTGAAGTTCTCGATCCACCCGAGCGCCAGCCTGATGGCCCCCGGCGCCCAGATCGGCGCGCTGCGCAGCGGCAGCCTGGACATGGCGCTGGTGCCGCTGTCCTACGCCGGCGCCGAGTCTCCCGAGGCCAACATCGGCCTGATGCCGGGCCTGGTCACCTCGTACGAGCAGGGCTACGGATGGAAGAATGCGCCGGTCGGCCGCGAACTGACCCGCATCCTGAACGAACAGGGCCTGGTCGTGGTCAGCTGGATCTGGCAGGCCGGCGGCGTCGCATCAACCGGCAAGCCGATCGTGCATCCGGAAGACGTGGCCGGGCTCAAGGTCCGCGGCGGCTCGCCGGAAATGGACCGCCTGCTGCTGGACGCCGGCGCCAGCGTGGCCAACATGCCCTCCAACGAGATTCCCGCCGCGATGCGCGAGGGCAGGCTCGATGCGGCGCTGACCTCGTCCACTTCGCTGATCTCGTTCCGCCTGCAGGAATCGGCGCGCTCCCTGACCACGGCGCGCGGCGGCGCCTACTGGTTCATGTTCGAGCCCCTGATGATGTCGCGCACCGTGTTCGACCGCCTCACCAAGCAGCAGCAGGCCGCGGTGATGACGGTGGGCGCCGAGCTGGAAGCCTTCGCGCTCAAGGCCGCGCGCGCCGATGACGCCGCGGTGGCATCCGTATACGCCAAGAGCGGCGCCCAGATCGTCGACCTGAACGCGGAAGCGCTGCGCAAGTGGCAGGCGGTGGCGCGCACCAATGCCTGGCGCGAGTATGCCGAGCGCAGTGCCAACTGCGCGAAGCTATTGGCACTGGCGGAGCAGTCGATCGCGATGATCTAGCGCTGCGCCCCTACCCGCCCGTCACGGGCGGGAAGAAGGCCACCTCGGCGCCGTCGGAGACCGCGGTATCCGGCCCGCACATCACTTGCTGGTGCGCCATGCGCACCGGGCGCGCCAGGCCCAGGGCTTCGGCCCAGGCGCCGCCGCGCGCGACCAGGAGTTCGCGCACCGCGCCCACCGACGCCACGCCTTCCGGCAGTTCCAGGCTTTCCTGGGCGGTGCCGACCTGCTCGCGCACCGAGGCAAAATACCGCAATGTGATCTTCATGTGCATCCTAATGCTGCAGTTCGGCGAACGGGATGAAACGCACCAGGTCGCCTTCAAGAATGGCCCCGCCCGGCGGATTGTCCACCAGCCCGTCGCCCCAGACGGTCGAGGTCAGCACGCCCGAGCCCTGGTTGGGGAACAGGTCGAGGCCCCCGGCCGCATTCACGCGCACGCGCAGGAATTCGTTGCGGCGGTCGCCCTTCGGCAACGTGAAGTCGGCGCGCATGGCATAACCGCGCGGCTCCACCGGCCCGCTCACGCCCTGCAGGCGGAGCAGGAAGGGCCGCACGAACAGCAGGAAGGTGATGAAGCTCGACACCGGGTTGCCGGGCAGGCCGATGAAGTACGCGGAACCGCCTTCACGGCCGACCTCGCCGAAAGCGAGCGGCTTGCCCGGCTTGACGGCGATCTGCCACATGTTCAGCCGCCCCTCCGTTTCGACCGCGGGCTTGATGTGGTCCTCTTCGCCGACCGACACGCCGCCCGAGGTAATGATCAGGTCATGCTCGCGGGCGGCCTCGCGCAGGGTGGCGCGGGTGGCGTCCAGCGAATCGGGCACGATGCCGTAGTCGGTGAACGCGCAGCCGAAATTCTCCAGCAGGCCGCGCAGGGTGAAGCGGTTGGAGTTGTAGATCGCGCCAGGCTGGAGCGGCTCGCCCGGCATGGCCAGTTCGTCGCCGGTGAAGAACACCGCAACGCGCACCCGGCGCAGCACCGGCAATCGGGCCAGGCCGACAGACGCGGCCAGGCCCAGTTCCTGGCTGCGCAGGCGGGTGCCGGCCGGCAGGATCGTCGAACCGAGGGCGACGTCCTCGCCGGCGCGGCGAATCCACTCGCCGGCGCGCGGCGCATGGCGCACCGTGACGCTGTCGCCCACCGCCTCGCACTGTTCCTGCATCACGACCGCGTCGGCGCCGGGAGGAATCAGGGCGCCGGTGAAGATGCGGGCGGCGGTACCGGGTTCGAGCGGCCCGCCGACACTGCCGGCCGGAATGCGCTGGGCCACGCGCAAGGTCGCGCTGCCGCTTTCGCAATCGACCGCGCGCACCGCGTAGCCGTCCATCTGGGTGTTGTCGGCGGAAGGCACGTCGATGGTCGAGCGCTGGTCTTCGGCCAGCACGCGGCCGTTGGCCTCGAGTGTCGGCACGGTGTCGACGTCGCGCACCGGAAGCACCGCATCGAGCAGCTGGCCCAGGGCCTCGCGCACGGACAGCATGGGTGGCTTCATCTCACAGCCCCCTCATAGTCCGGTGTGCCGGGCGATGTAGGCCTTCATGGCCTCCACGCTCGGCTCCATCACGACGAAGCGCTGCGGCAGCGACTCGATGTCCTCGAAACCGGCCGGGCGCTCGGCGTCCTGGCCCAGCGCTTCCAGGATGGTCTCGTTGAATTTCGCGGCCAGCGCGGTTTCCAGCACGATCATGGGGATGCCTGGCTGCAGATGTTCGCGCGCCACCTTGATGCCGTCGGCCGTGTGGGTGTCGATGGTGATGCCGTAATCGTCGAACACGTCGCGGATCGTCGCCAGGCGGTCGGCATGGGTCGACTTGCCGGAGGCGAAACCGTACTGCCCCACCAGCTTCCACTCGTCGCCGTCGCTACCCGGACCGCCCGACAGGTCGAAGCCGCCGTGGGTGTCGACCTTGCGGAACAGCGCATGGGTGCGCTCGGGGTCGCGCCCCACCAGTTCGTACACGAAGCGCTCGAAGTTGGAGGCCTTCGAGATGTCCATCGAGGGGCTGCTGGTATGGTAGGTCTCGGACGGCTTGCGCACCCGGTACCTGCCGGTGCGGAAGAATTCGTCGAGCACGTCGTTCTCGTTGGTGGCGGCGACCAGCTTGTCGATCGGCAGGCCCATCATGCGCGCGATGTGCCCGGCGCAGATGTTGCCGAAGTTCCCCGAGGGGACCGTGAACGAGACCTTCTGGTCGTTGCTGGTGGTCGCTCCAAGATAGCCGCGGAAGTAGTACACCACCTGGGCCACGACGCGCGCCCAGTTGATCGAGTTGACGGTGCCGATCTTGTGGCGCGCCTTGAAGGACAGGTCGTTCGAGACCGCCTTGACCATGTCCTGGCAGTCGTCGAACACGCCTTGAACGGCGATGTTGAAGATGTTCGGGTCCTGCAGGCTGAACATCTGCGCGGTCTGGAAGGCGCTCATTTTCTTGTGCGGGGACAGCATGAACACGCGCACGCCGCGCTTGCCGCGCATCGCGTACTCGGCGGCGCTGCCGGTGTCGCCCGAGGTGGCCCCGAAGATGTTCAGTTCGTCGTCGTTCTTCGCCAGCGCGTACTCGAACAGGTTGCCGAGCAACTGCATCGCCATGTCCTTGAAGGCCAGGGTCGGGCCGTTCGACAGGGCCTGCAGCACCAGCTTGCCCGCCTGGCCGTCTTCCAGTACGCGCAGCGGGGTGATCTCGGCGGCGGATTCGTCGGCGCGCGCGTTGCGGTAGACCTCCGGGGTGTAGGTCTTCGCCGTCAGGGCCCGCAGGTCGTCGTCGGGGATATCGGTGGCAAACTTGCGCAGGATTTCATAGGCGAGTTCGGCGTAGGAGAGCTTGCGCCAGGCGTCCAGTTCCGCGCCGCTGACCTGCGGGTATTCTTCGGGAAGATACAAGCCGCCGTCCGGGGCCAGGCCCGCTAGCAGGATGTCGGAGAAGCGCTGGGGATTGCGTGCTGCGGACGCGCTGGTCGCGCGGGTGGAGACGTAATGCATACGGGTCGGGATCCGGTTGGGGCCAAAGTTGAACTTTTATTATAGCGCCCGAACGGATCGTATGCTGTGCTGCAAAAAAAAATGGGTTTAGCTCGACGCGACGAACTTGGATCCCGGCCTGCGCCGGAATGACGGTTCCAAGGACATCGATACAAATACCGAAGTCAGCTGCTCAAGCACGTCGTCCCGGCGCAGGCCGGGACCCAAGTGAAGATTAGCTCAGCAGGCCGCGTGGTTCACCGTCACCACGTGCACCGCCAGGCCACCCAGCGAGGTTTCCTTGTACTTCACCTGCATGTCCGCCCCCGTCTGGCGCATGGTCTCGATCACGTTGTCGAGGCTGACGAAGTGGGTGCCGTCGCCCTTCAGGGCCAGCGAGGCCGCGGTGATCGCCTTGATCGCTCCCATGCCGTTGCGCTCGATGCAGGGAATCTGCACCAGGCCGCCGATCGGGTCGCAGGTCATGCCGAGGTGGTGCTCGATGCCGATCTCCGCCGCGTTCTCGATGCGCTCGTTGGAGCCGCCCAGCGCCGCCACCAGGCCGGCGGCCGCCATCGCGCAGGCCACGCCGACCTCGCCCTGGCACCCGATCTCGGCGCCCGAGATCGAGGCGTTCTTCTTGCACAGCATGCCGATCGCGGCGGACGTGAGCAGGAAGTCGCGGATGCCCTTCACCGGGTCGCTCGGACGGCAGTCCTCGGCGTAGTAGCGCAGCACCGCCGGGATGATGCCGGCCGCGCCGTTGGTCGGCGCCGTGACCACCCGGCCGCCGGCCGCGTTTTCCTCGTTGACGGCCATCGCGTACAGGGTCACGTGGTGCGTCGCGTCATGCGGCAGCTCGTTGACGCGCTTGCCTTCGAGGCAGTGCGCCTGCTTCCACAGCTTGGCCGCGCGCCGCTTGACGTTCAGGCCGCCCGGCAGCTGGCCCTCGGTGACCAGGCCGTGTGCGATACAGTCGCGCATGGTTTCCCAGATGCGGTCCAGGCCCGCATCGAGCTCGGCCTCGCTCATGCGTACCAGCTCGTTCGCGCGCAGCATGTGCGGGATGGACAGGCCATGCCTACTACCCTGCGCCAGCAGCTCGCTCATGGTGCTGAAGGGGAAAGGCACCTGCACCGCCGCCGCATCGGCCGCGCGGTTCTGGCTTTCGCCCGCCGCGGTGATGAAGCCGCCGCCCACCGAGTAGTAGATGCGCTCGATGATGCTGCCGTCAAGCAGCTTGAGGATGAACTTCATGCCGTTCGGGTGTTCCGGCAGGGTCGACTGCTTGTGCCACACCAGTCCGGTGCGGTACTGGAAAGGCACTTCCTTCTCGCCCAGCAGCTTGAGGACGCCGTCCATCTCGGCTTCGGCCAGCTTGTCCTCGACCGTACCGGGGTCGACGCCCTGCGGCGTTTCGCCCATCAGGCCGAGGATCACCGCCTTGTCGGTGGCGTGGCCGACGCCGGTCAGGGCGAGCGAACCGTACAGGTGCGCCTCGATGCCGACCGCATCGTCGAGCGAACCGCACTCGAGCAAAAAGCGGCGCGCCGCCACCATCGGACCCACCGTGTGGGAACTCGACGGCCCGATACCGATCTTGAACAGATCAAAAACACTCATGTCCATCGTTGTCTCGACTCTTCCGTTTTTTATTGTTCTGTTGGTGGCAAACGCCGGTCCGCTTATGCGGCGACACCGACGTCGATATTCTTCAGCATGCTCTCGACCATCTCGTCCACGCCAATGCGCGCCTTCCAGCCCCAGTCCTGGGCCGCGCGGCTGTCGTCCAGGCTCTTCGGCCAGGTATCCGCGATCTGCTGGCGGCTGTCCGGCTTGTAGGCGATCTGGAATCCCGGCAGCGCCTTCTGGATGGCGGCCGCCAGTTCGCGCGGATTGAAGGACACGCCCGCCACGTTGTACGAGGACCGGATCGCGACCTTCTCGCTCGGCGCATCCATCAGCTCGATGGTCGCACGAATCGCGTCCGGCATGTAGATCATCGGCAGCGTGGTTTCCGGGCCCAGGAAGCATTCGTAGGTCTCGCCCTTGAGCGCCGCGTGGAAGATGGCGATCGCGTAGTCGGTGGTGCCGCCGCCCGGGGGCGACTTGAAGCTGATGATGCCGGGGTAGCGGATCGAGCGCACATCGACGCCGTACTTGCTGTGATAGTACTCGCACAGGCGCTCGCCGGCCAGCTTGCTGATGCCGTAGATCGTGGTCGGGTCCATCACCGTGTACTGCGCCGTGTTCTCGGCCGGGGTGTTCGGGCCGAAGGCGGCGATCGACGAAGGCCAGAACACCTTCAGCGGCTTGCCCGCCTCGATGCGCTCGCGTGCGACTTCCAGGATGTTGAGCAGGCCGTCCATGTTCAGCGTCCACGCCTTGAGGGGCGCCTTTTCGCCGGTGGCCGACAGCAGCGCCGCCAACTGGTACACCTGGGTGACGCCTTCCTCGTCGATCAACCCGGCCAGGCGGTCGCGGTCCAGCACGTCGAGCTGGGTGTAGCGCGCGGCGCCGTAGATGTTGTTGGCGCCGATGTCCGAAGCGATCACGTTCTGCTCGCCGTGCTGCTCGGCCAGGGCGGTGACCAGCTCGCTGCCGATCTGGCCGTTGGCGCCGATGATGAGGATGCGTTCCATGTGGTTTTCCGTTCCGATTCTTAGTTATTCTTGAGGATGCCCAGCTCTTTGCCGGCCTGCTCGAAGGCGGCCAGGACGGTGTCGAGCTGCTCGCGGGTGTGCGCGGCCGACAGCTGCACGCGCACGCGCGCCTGCCCCATCGGCACCACCGGATAGAAGAAGCCCGACAGCAGCACGCCCAGTTCGAACATGCGGGCCGCGAATTTCTGCGCCACCGGGGCGTCGAACAGCATCACCGGCACCACCGGGTGGGTGCCCGGCTTGATGGTGAAGCCGATGCGCTCGATCTCCTGGCGGAAGTAGGCGGTGTTCTCCATCAGGCGGTCGCGCAGCTCGGTCGACGTCGAGATGCGGTCCAGCACCGCCAGAGAAGCACCTGCGATCATCGGCGCCAGGGTGTTCGAGAACAGGTAGGGACGCGACTTCTGGCGCAGGGTCTCGATGACTTCGCGGCGGCCCGAGGTGAAGCCGCCCATGGCGCCGCCCAGGGCCTTGCCCAGGGTACCGGTGATGATGTCGATTCTCCCCATGACGCCGCAGTGCTCGTGCGTGCCGCGGCCAGTACGGCCCATGAAGCCCGAGGCGTGCGATTCGTCGATCATGGTCAGGGCGCCGTACTTCTCGGCCAGCTCGACGATTCTATCCAGCTGGGCGATGGTGCCGTCCATCGAGAACACGCCGTCGGTGACGATGATCTTGTGGCGCTTGCCGGCGTCAAGGGCTGCCTGCAGCTGCTTTTCCAGATCAAGCATGTCGTTGTTGGCGTAGCGGTAGCGCGCGGCCTTGCACAGGCGCACGCCGTCGATGATCGAGGCGTGGTTCAGGGCGTCCGAGATGATCGCGTCGTTCTCGTCGAACAGCGGCTCGAACACGCCGCCGTTGGCGTCGAATGCGGCCGCGTACAGGATGGTGTCTTCGGTGCCGAGGAATTCGGACAGCTTCGCTTCGAGTTCCTTGTGCACGGTCTGCGTGCCGCAGATGAAGCGCACCGAGGACAGGCCGTAGCCGTATTTTTCCAGGGCGGCGGCGGCGGCGCGGGAGGTCTCTTCGTCGCCGGACAGGCCGAGGTAGTTGTTGGCGCACATATTGATGAGCGTGCGGCCGTCCTGGGAAACCACTTCCGAGCCCTGGCGCGAAGCGATCACGCGCTCCGGCTTGAACAGGCCATCGCTGCGCAGCGTCTCGAGTTTCGATTGCAGGCCGCTATAGAATGCTTGGTCGCTCATGTGTCCCTACTCCCAGAAAATGTGGTTGGCTGCGCCGGCTTGACCGGTGGCTGGCGAATGTTGTACCGTTGGACTCGTTCGACTTATGGAAGCAAGTTCTATATGTCGAACTAAATTTCAATATATTGAATCTTACCCCCAGCTAATGAACTTGGCAAGCCAGGTATCAGCATATTCAGGTCATGACCAAAACTTTAACAAATAACGCTCCACCAGAAGTTGGCGCCACGCTACAGCGCCTGCGCCTGGCGCGCGGCCTGACCCTCGAAGACTTGTCGCGCATCGCGGGCGTGTCGAAATCGATGCTGTCCCAGATCGAGCGCGAGAAAGCCAATCCCACCATCGCCATCACCTGGCGCCTGGCCAATGCCCTGGGCGTGGAAATCGGCGAACTGCTTTCGTCCGAGGTGCGCTCGGTGGACCTGATCCGGGTGGTCGACGCCCACGAGACCCCCACCCTGCCCGGCGCCCACGCCGGCTATTCACTGCGCATCCTCGGTCCGATGGACCTGGCGGGCAAGTACGAATGGTACGAACTGACCCTGGCGCCCGGGGGAGAACTGAAGTCACAAGCCCACGATCCGGGCACCAGCGAGCACCTGACCGTCATTACCGGGGCGGTCGAACTGGAGGTGGGGACGGAGAAGAAGAAGATCAAGCACGGGGGAACGGCGCGCTATCCGGCCGATCATGACCACGTGATCAGGAATGCGGGGAAGACGGAGGCGAAGGCATTGTTGGTCGTTGTCCAACGCTGAGCTCTGCTCACCCAGAAATTGGGTTCCGGCCTGCGCCGGAACGACATGCCTCCGCTACGGGCGGAAGGCTCGCCAACACTTCTTTGCGTTTGCCTGAAGCACGTCGTCCCGGCGCAGGCCGGGACCCAGTTTGACGCTCGAAGCGCACTGCCACCGTGTGAGAACAGCAACGGCCGCCGGATCACTCCGAGCGACCGTTGCTTTTTACGGACCCGCGGTCAGCTTACTTGCTGCCGGCCGCCGCCGGCGCAGCCTCGCCCATCTTCAGCTCGCGCGCCAGGAAGCCCCAGCGATCGGCCACTTCCTCGATCTGCTTGGTGGTCGGCTTGCCGGCGCCATGGCCGGCCTTGGTCTCGATGCGGATCAGGACCGGCGCCGGGCCGGCCTGCGCAGCCTGGGCCGCCGCGGCGAACTTGAAGCTGTGCGCCGGCACCACGCGGTCGTCGTGGTCGGCGGTGGTCACCATGGTGGCCGGGTAGCAGGTGCCGGCCTTCAGGTTATGCAGCGGCGAGTACTTGACCAGGGCCTTGAACTCTTCCGGGTTCTCCGACGAGCCGTAGTCCGAGGTCCAGGCCCAGCCGATGGTGAACTTGTGGAAGCGCAGCATGTCCATCACGCCCACGGCCGGAATCGCCGCGCCGAACAGCTCCGGACGCTGGGTCATGGCCGCGCCCACCAGCAGGCCGCCGTTGGAACCGCCGCCGATCGCCAGCTTGCTTGGGGACGTGATCTTGTTGGCGACCAGCCATTCGGCCGCGCCGATGAAGTCGTCGAACACGTTTTGCTTGCGCAGCTTGGTGCCGGCCTGGTGCCAGGCCTCGCCGTATTCGCCGCCGCCGCGCAGGTTGGCCACCACGTAGACGCCACCCATCTCCATCCAGGCCAGGTTGGCCGGCGAGAAGCCAGGGGTCATCGAGATGTTGAAGCCGCCGTAGCCGTACAGGTAAGTCGGATTCTGGCCATCCATCTTGAGGCCCTTCTTCGACACGATGAACATCGGGACCTTGGTGCCGTCCGTCGAAGTGAAGAACTGCTGGCGGGTTTCATAGTCGGCCGGGTTGAAGTCGACCTTCGGCTGCCTGAACACGGTGCTTTCGCCCGTCTTCAGGTTCAGGCGGTAGATCGTGGTCGGGGTGGTGAAGCCGGTGAACGAGTAGAAGGTCTCGGTCTCATCGCGCTTGCCCGACAGGCCGCCGACGCTGCCGATGCCCGGCAGCTTGACTTCGCGCACCAGCTTGCCCTTGAGGTCGTGCACGCGCACGACGCTCCTCGCATCCTTCAGGTACTCGAGCACCAGCTGGTTGTTGATGATGTCGGCGCCGGCCAGGGTGTCGGCGCTTTCGGCGACGATCTCTTTCCAGTTCGATTCCGCCGGATTGTCGACGTCGATCGCGATGATGCGCTTCTTCGGCGCCTTGCGGTCGGTGCTGAAGTAGAACACGCTGCCGACGTTGTCGATGAAGTCATAGCCGGCGTCGAAGTTGTCGATCAGGTCGACCACCTTGGCATCCGGCTTGGACAGGTCCTTGTACGAGATGCGGTACTTCGGCGCGGTTCCCTTGGTGGTCGTGATGATCAGGTAGCGGCCGTCGTCGGTGGTATGGCCGCCGAAGCCCCATTCCTTCTGGTCCGGACGGTCGTAGACCAGGGTGTCGGCGCTTTGCGGGGTGCCGAGGCGGTGGTAATACAGCTTCTGGAAGTAGTTCACGTCGGCCAGCTTGGTCGCCTCCTTCGGCTCGTCGTAGCGGCTGTAGAAGAAGCCCTTGCCGTCCTTGGTCCAGGCGGTGCTGGAGAACTTGACCCACTTGATGTGGTCGGGCAGGTCCTTGCCGGTCTCGACGTCGCGCACGCGGATTTCGTTCCAGTCCGAGCCCGATGCTGCAGTGCTGTAGGCCAGCAGCTTGCCGTCCGGGCTGACCGCGGCGCCGGCCAGGGCGACGGTGCCGTCGCTCGACATGGTGTTCGGATCGAGCAGCACGCGCGGGGTGTCGGTCAGGGTCTTCTGGGTGTACAGGACCGACTGGTTCTGCAGGCCGTCGTTACGCGAATAGAAGTAACGGCCGCCTTCCTTGCCCGGCACGCTGTAGCGCTCGTAGTTCCACAACTTGGTCAGGCGCTCGCGGATCGCCGCGCGCTGCGGGATCTGCGCCAGGTAGGCCTGGGTCACCTTGTTCTGCGCCGTCACCCACTCCTTGGTTTCAAGGCTGTTCGCGTCCTCTAGCCAGCGGTAGGGATCGGCCACCATGGTGCCGTGGTAGTTGTCGGTGTGGTCGACCTTCTTCGAGACCGGGTAGGTCAGGGAGGAGCCCTTGCCGGTAGCGGAAGGGGGGCAGCTTTGTGCCAGCGCCGTATTGGCGCCGAAGGCCGCGGCCAGCAGGGCGACGAGCGTTGCGTGTCTCAGGGTCATGTGGTTCTCATATTCGAGTTATTCATGGGGTCGGCTTGCGCCGACGGCCATCATAACGCGAATCGCCGTGCTCGCATATCCGGCGCCAGCCTGCCGATACTGGGGAGTCGCCGTCCCTACGAGGCCAGACGGGGCGGCGAAACGCGCCGCCCCGCGCGCACGCGCGTGGCCAGGGCGCGCCCCCAGGGGCCGCCGTTCGCCCCCAGGCGCCTGGCGACGCCACTGCGCGCGCGGCGCGCTTCTTCGCTGCCAGGGCGGCCGTTCTGGCCGCCACTGGCGGCCAGGACCATCCACATGTAGGCGCGCAGGGGGTCGCGCTCGACGCCGCGGCCGCTGTTGACCATGCCGCCCAGGTTGTACTGGGCCAGCGCATGGCCCTGCTCGGCCGCCTGCCGGTACCAATAGGCGGCCAGGGCGTCGTCGTGCGGCACGCCCTGGCCGTTGGCGTACAGGACGCCGAGGTTGTTCTGGGCGCTGGCGTCGCCCTGCTGGGCCGCGCGCCGGTACCACTCGGCGGCGCGCGCCTCGTCGCGCGGCACGCCGTCGCCCTTGGCATACATGACCCCGAGGCTGAACTGGGCATTGGCGGCGCCTTGCTCGGCGGCCTGCAGGTAATAGTCGAGCGCGCGTGCCGGGTCCGGCCGGGTGCCGCGGCCGCCGGCAACCATGACCCCGGCGCAGTACTGCGCCTGCACGTGCCCGCGCGCCGCCGCGCGCAGGAAGCACTCCAGCGCGCGCTCGTCGCCGCCGCTGCCATGGCCGGCCGCGAGCAGGGTGCCGAGCCCGTAGTGGGCCTCCGCGTCGTCCTGCGCGGCGGCCCGCTCGAGCCAGGCGATGGCGCGCGCCGGGTCTTTCGGCACGCCCTGCCCATTGGCGTAGGCCAGGCCGAGGAAGCGCTGCGCCACGGCGATGCCCCCTGCGGCCGCCTCCCGGAACCAGCACACGGCCTGCGCGTCGTCGGGCTCGACCCCGTCGCCGCGGCGGTACATCAATGCGAGGTTGAGCTGGGCCTGGCCATGCCCCTGGCGCGCGGCCTTGCGGAACCAGGCCATCGCCAGCGGGTGGCTGACCGGCGCGCCCAGGCCCTGCAGATAGCATTCGCCCAGCAGGTTCTGGGCGCTGGCGAGACCCTGCTCGGCGGCACGGTAGAACCAGCCGAACGCCAGTTCGTGCGATTGCGGCACGCCGCGTCCCTTGCGGTAGAGCTGGCCCAGGTTCTGCTGGGCGGCGGGGTCGCCTTGCGCGGCGGCGCGGCCGAACCACAGCGCGGCGAGCTCGTCGCTGCGCGGCGCGCCGCGGCCGTTGCAGTACATGGCGCCGAGGTGGTTCTGCGCGGTGGCCAGACCCTGGCGCGCGGCGCGCTGCATCCATTCGAGCGCACGCACGTCGTTGCGCTCGACGGCCTCGCCGTGCTTGTAGAGCAGGCCGAGGTTGAACTGTGCATAGGGATCGCCGCGCTCGGCGGCGGGCAGGAACCACTGGAAGACTTCGTGTCCCTCGCGGGCGGCGTTCTGGCGATTCATCCCTACCCCCTTCGGCCCTCTGCGCCGTTCAACGAGGCGGGGATGAAGAATCTCCCGCCGTTGTTAAAATTTTAAGGAGTGAGACCCTCGCGTGATTTGCGTCCGCACAATCGTGGGAGTGCCACATGCAGGCGCGGACGTGGTAATGACTCAGGACGCGCGCCGTTCACGCTCGAGGCTGGCGTACTTGTCCAGGAAAACGGGGACCTTGGCGGCGGCCAGCTTGTTCACCGAGACCAGCAGGTCCGGCGCCACCTGCTGCAGGCCATGGGTGCTGCCGAGGTGGCGGGCCGCGTGCAGCAGCACGTGCGCGGCCACTTCGGCGTCGGCTTCGGCCCGGTGGGCGGCGCCCTTGAACGCGATGCCCAGGCGGTTCGAGAGGTTGCCGAGCTTGTAGCTGGGCAGGCCCGGGAACAGGCGGCGCGACAGCTTCAGCGAGCACACCAGGCCGCAGTGTCCGGTCGGGCGCCCGATGCGCCAGCCCTCGGCCTTGAGGAATTTCTCGTCGAAGCTGGCGTTGTGCGCCGACAGCACGTCGCCACCGATGAAGTCGAGCAGTTCGGCCACCACCTGCTGGCTGGGCGGCGCGCTGTCGACCATCTGCTGGGTAATCCCGGTGAGCTGGGTGATGAAGGACGGGATGCGCACACCGCAGTTCACCAGGGAGACGTAGCGTTCGCGGATCGCGCCGCCGACGATGCGCAGCGCCGCCACTTCGGTGATGCGGTCGCCGGACTCGGGCGACAGGCCGGTGGTCTCGAAGTCGAGCATCACGATCGGGCGTTCAAACACACTCATATTGCGTCCTCCTTGAAGCGTTAACCGAATTTGCGCAGCGCGTCGAGCGCCAGGCCGGCGCCGATGCTGCCGAACAGGTCGCCCTCGACCTTGCGCGCACGCGGCAGCGCCGCCGCGATCCGTTCGCGCAGCAGCGACACGCCGCTCGAACCGCCCGTGAAGAAGACCGTGTCGACCGCATCGGGTTCCACGCCGGCGTCGCGGAACAGGCGCAGTACGGTGGCGCCGACGCTGTCGACCAACTGGCCGATGGCGGCCTCGAAGCCTTCCCGCGTGAGCTCCAGGCTTTCCGGCGGCGCCAGGCGCTCGAGCTCCATGGTGAAGCGCGGGCTGCCCGACAAGCCGATCTTGGCCGCCTCGACCTGGATCGCCAGCCAGTGGCCGGCGCGCTCGTCGATCAGCTTCTGCAGGCGCACCAGTTTGGCCGGCTCGGAGCTATCGCGCACCAGGTCGGCCAGTTGGGCGATGCTCTTGCGCGTATAGGCCTGGTTGATGGTGTGCCAGGTCGCCAGGTTGAAATAGGTGCTCGAGGGGATGGCGGCGCCCGAGCGCAGGCTGCTGCCGTAGCCGAGCAGCGGCATCACGCTCGCCAGGCTCAGGTACTTGTCGAAGTCGGTGCCGCCGATGTGCACGCCGCCGTTGGCGAGGATGTCGTCGCGCCGCTCGGTGCGCTCCGTGCGCCCCGGGCCCAGGCGCACCAGCGAGAAGTCGGACGTGCCGCCGCCGATGTCGGCGATCAGGACCAGCTCCTCGCGCTCGATGCGCGACTCGTAGTCGAAGGCGGCCGCGATCGGCTCGTACTGGAAGGATATCTCGCGAAAGCCGATCGACCTGGCCACCTCTTCCAGCGTGTCCTGGGCGCGGCGGTCGGCCTCGGGGTCGTCGTCGATGAAGAACACCGGGCGCCCGAACACGGCGCTGCCGAATTCGCGGCCGGCGCGGTGTTCGGCGCGGCGCTTGACCTCGCCGATGAACTGGCCCAGCAGCGCCTTGAAGGGCAGCGCGCGCCCCGCCACTTCGGTCTGGCCGTCGATCAGGCTGGTGCCGAGCAGGCTTTTCAGGGAGCGCATCAGGCGGCCCTCGTAACCCTCCAGGTACTCGAGCAGGGCGGCGCGCCCGTAGCTCACCTGTTCGTCGTCGGCGTTGAAGAACACGACCGAGGGCAGGGTCGCCTTGCCGTCTTCCAGTGCCAGCAGGCTGCTTGCGCCCGCCTCGTAACTGCTGCCCGGAAGCCAGCCGACGGTGGAATTGGAGGTGCCGAAATCAAGGCCGCATGCGAGCGCCATAGGATGCTTATCAGTGAAAGGGGCGGTATGGTAACAGATATGCGACGGCTTTTCCCGTCCGGGCGATGCCTTTTTCCCGTCTGTGGCAAACTCGTACACACTCCATCGTAAATACAGCACGGGATGCCGGCGACGGCCATGGAACCTTTACCCTTCGAAAGACTCATGAAGCGCAACTGCTCGATGACGCCGCGCCAGGCGCTGCTCGTCTATGCGCTGCTGTGCACGGCCACGCTCGGCATCGCCCTGGTGTTCACCTGGCGCGGCGCCTGGATGGTGCTCGCTTTCGCCCTGCTCGAAACCGGGGCTCTGGGCGCCGCCCTCATTCACTATTGCCGTCATGCACTGGACCACGAGCGCGTCCGCCTGGAGCACGGCTGCCTGCTGGTCGAGTGCGCGGATGGCACCAGGCTGTCCACCGTCCAGCTCGACCCCGGCCACGCCCGCGTCAGCCTGCCCGACAGCGGCATGCGCAGCCTGGTGCTGATCGAAGCACGCGGCGTGCGCGTCGAAATTGGGCGTTATCTGACACCCTCGGCACGCCTCGAACTGGTGCGCGCCCTGCGCACCGCCCTGCGTGGCGCCTCCCTCCTCTACCTCGCTCCCGGGCATTCCCTGTAAGTTACTTCTTACACAAGCACGGCAACTGTACCGATTTGGTGCACGCAGGTCCGCGCGGATAATGCTGCTATTAACTGCGTGACAACAAAGCGCAGCTCGTAACGCATCTATCAAGGATCACCTACCCCATGAGCAATCCCCAACAGGCCGGCGCCGTCGTCGTGCACGGAGGCGCCGGCGCACCGCTGGAACACGAGGACGGCTGCGTACTGGCCGCCCGCCGCGCGCTGGCGCAACTGGAAGTCAACGGCGACGCGCTCGACGCCGCCATCATCGCCGTCACCACCCTCGAGGACGACGGCCGCTTCAACGCGGGCAGCGGCTCCACGCTGGGGCTGGACGGCGCAACCATCGAGATGGATGCGTCCATCATGGATACCCGCGGCCGGCTCGGCACGGTGGCCTGCGTGCGCGACGTCCAGAACCCGGTCAAGCTGGCGCGCGCCATCGCCGACACGCCGCACGTGATGCTGGCCGGCGAAGGGGCGCAGCGCTTCGCGCGCACCATCGGCTTGCCCGCGGGCGCGCCGATCTCCGAGCGCCAGCGCGCCGACCACCGCAAGCTGATGCAGGAATTGGCAGGATCGGTGCCGCTCATGCCCGGCATCGACAACCGCCTGTTCGACCGCTTCTGGAACTACAAGACTCCGCTGCAGCTGCCGAAGTCCTCGGCCTGCGACACCGTCGGCGCCGTGGTGCGCGGCCCGGACGGCCACTTCGCCGTGGCCTGCTCCACCGGCGGCTCGGCGCCCTGCCTGCTGGGCCGGGTCGGCGACAGCCCGATCATCGGCAGCGGCTTCTATGCCGGCTCGCTGGGCGCCATCGCCGCCACCGGCATCGGCGAGCATATCGTGCGCCACCTGCTGGCGCGCACCGTCTACGGCTGGATCGAGCACGGCATGTCGCTCGAGGAAGCGCTCAAGCGCGGCGTGGACCTGTTCGACAAGGAAGTGGACATCGGCCTGATCGGCGTCACCCGTAACGAGGCCGGTGCTTACAGCAACCAGGGCATGCCCTATTCGAAGATGACCCAGCGATGAGCGAACGACGAGAACACAAGAACGGCCACCTGGTGATCATCGGCGGCCACGAGGACCGCGAGCGCGAAATGGAAATCCTGAAGCGTTTCGTCGAACTGTCCGGCGGCGCCGAGGCCAGCATCGTGGTGATCACGGCGGCCAGCACCGTCGCCGACGAGATGTGGAGCATCTACGACGAAGCCTTCGGCACGCTCGGCGTGGCGAATCGCCGCCACCTGGAGGTGACCAGCCGCCAGGACGCCAACAGCGAGGAGTTCGTGCGTCAGGTCGACGCTGCCACCGGCATCTTCATGACCGGCGGCGACCAGAAGCGCCTGCTGGCCCTGCTCGGCGGCAGCGCCCTCGACGCGGCCATGCACGTCGCGCTCAAGGTACGCGGCGCCACCATCGGCGGCACCAGCGCCGGCGCCTCGGCCATGTCGGGCCACATGCTGGCCACCGGCAGGGTCGAACTGCACCCCGAGAAAGGCTCGGTCAGCCTGGGCGCCGGGCTGGGCTTCCTGCACCGGGTAGTGGTCGACCAGCATTTCTCGGAACGCCAGCGCCTCTCGCGCCTGCTCAGCGTGGTGGCCCAGAACCCCTACCTGCAAGGCATCGGCATCGACGAGGACACCGCGCTGGTGGTCGACATCGGCGTCGGCATCGAGGTGCTGGGCCAGGGCGCGGTCACCATCGTCGACGGCCGCACCATGATCACCAACGTGGCCGACATCAAGGACCGCGACACCCCGGAGCTGATCGACGTGCGCCTGCACCTGCTGCCGGCCGGCAGCAGCTACCGCCTGCCCGCCGCGGACAGCGAAGCCGGCAAAGGCCTGCCTCCCCCACTGCTCGATTTTTTGGAAAATGTAACGAAACGGAACCCGATTTCATGAAAATCAGAGAAAAACGCCTGCTGCGCGGCCCCAACCTGTACGCCGCCAGCCCCTGCCTGATGGCAGTCATCGACGACGGCTTCACCAAGGCGCCCGGATTCGCCGCGCGCCTGTTCGAGCAGTTGCCCGCGCTTCCCCCGGACGCCGCGGTGCGCCTGGCCGACGACGCCCTGCTGGTCGAAGCGATCGAGCCGGTGCTCAACGAATTGCAGCGCCTAGCCGGCGCGCCCGGCGGCTTCGGCGCTACGCTCGCCGTGAGCGGCGCCCCGCGCACCCGTCGCGTGGTGTGCGGATACGGCATCGAACAGGTGGCCGACGCGGCCCTGCGCGTGGCGATCGACCTGGTGCACGCGGCGGCCGAAGACCGTCCCTTCGACCTGCCCAAGGCGCTGGGCGCGCTGCGCGAGCTCGCGGAGGATTACGCGATCGGCACCAGCACCAATGCCGTGGTGCAGGCGGCGCTGCGGCGCGGCATCCCTGCCCTGCGCCTGACCGACGAGGCCAACCTGTTCCAGCTTGGCTGGGGCAGCCGCCAGAAGCGCCTGCAGGCGACCATCACCGGCGCCACCAATTCGATCGCGGTCGGCATCGCCAGCGACAAGCAGCTGACCAAGGCTTTGCTGGAGGTGGCCGGCGTGCCGGTGCCCGCGGGCAGCACGGTCTCGAGCGAGGAAGAAGCGCTGCGCGCGGCGCGTCGCCTGTCCGGCCCGGCGACCATCAAGCCGCTCGACGGCAACCAGGGCAAGGGCGTGACCACCGACTGCGCCACGCCCGAGGAAGTGGCGCGCGCCTTTGCCCATGCGCGCAAGTACGGTCGCAAGATCATCGTCGAGGAACACCTTCAGGGGCGCGACTACCGCGTGCTGGTCGCCGGCCGCAAGGTCGCCGCCGCCTCCTGGCGCCGGCCGCCCTGCGTGGTCGGCGACGGCCGCTCGACCATCCGCGAACTGGTCGAGATCGAGAACCGCAACCCGGCGCGCGGCGAGGGCCATACCAACATCCTCACCAGGATCCCGATGGATGCGCTGGCCGAGGAAACCCTGGCCAAGCAGGGCTACTCCTTCGAGACCGTGCTCGCCAGCGGGGTGAGCGCCGACCTGCGCGGGAACGCCAACCTGTCCACGGGCGGCACCGCCGAGGACGTGACCGACCTGCTGCCGGAAGAAACGCGCGACATCTGCATCCGCGCCGCGCGCACCATCGGCCTGGACGTCGCCGGCATCGACATCGTGTGCCAGGACATCGCCAAGCCCCTGCGCGAGCAGAAAGGCGGCATCATCGAAGTCAATGCGGCGCCCGGCATCCGCATGCACCAGTATCCGAGCCGGGGCACCCCGCGCGACGCCGGCGCGGCCATCGTCGACGCCCTGTTCGACGAATGCGACGGCCGCATCCCGACCGTGGCCATCACCGGCACCAACGGCAAGACCACGACCGCGCTCCTGATCGCCCATGCCGTGCGCCAGACCGGCCTGCGCACCGGGGTGACGACCACCGAGGGCGTGTACGTCGACGGCATCCTGACGACCCGTGGCGACTGCACCGGCTACCGCTCGGCGCGCAGCGTGCTGTCCAGCCCCGAGGTCGACTTCGCGGTGCTGGAGACGGCGCGCGGCGGCATCCTCAAGCGCGGCCTGGCCTATGACCGGGTCGACGTGTCGGTGGTGCTGAACGTCTCCAGCGACCACCTGGGCCTGGATGGCGTCGAGACCCTCGACGACCTGGCCAGGGTCAAGGCGGTGGTGGCCCAGCGCGCCTCGCGCGCGGTGGTCCTGAATGCCGAGGACGACTATTGCGTGGCGATGTCGGACGGGCTGCGCGACGGCGTGGAAGTAATCTACTTCTCGCTCGACGCCGACAACCCGGTCCTGCTGCGCCACCTGGAAAACGGCGGGCGCGCCGTCTACCTGCAGGACCAGACCCTGGTGCTGGCCAACGGCAGCCGCCACGAGGCGCTGCTCGACGCGCGCCAGATGCCGGTGTCGCTGGGCGGCGCGGCGCGCTACAACGTCGCCAATGCCCTGGCGGCGGCTGCGGCCCTCACCGCCCACGGTTTCGGCAACCTCGAGATCGCCGAAGGGCTGCGCAGCTTCGTGTCCGACGCCAAGCACAACCCGATGCGCTCGAACCTGTTCGACGTGGACGGCGTCACCGTGATCGTCGACTACGCCCACAACTGCGCCGCCTACGCCGCGCTGGCCGAAGGCGCGCGCGCATTGAGCGCGGGCCGCCTGGTCGGGGTGGTGGCGGCGCCGGGCGACCGCCGCGACGCCGACCTGATCGACATCGGACGCACCTGTGCGGCCGGCTTCGACGACCTGGTGATCTACGAAACCGAGAATCGCGGGCGCCCCGACGGCGAAACCGCGGCGCTGCTGGTGCGTGGCGCCAAGCTGGGCAAGCTGGCCGACGATTCGCTCAGCGTCGTGCTCGCTTCACACCAGGCGATCCGCCACGGCTTGTCACTGTGCCGGCCCGGCGACGTGCTGGTGTTCGGCTGCGGCACCACCTTGTCGGAGCTGACCGATGCGCTGCGTCCGGACAAGCCGGAACTGGCGCGCCGGATCGAAGCGGAAGCGATCTGAGCCGTCGCCGCCACTGTTGCGCAAACGCCCCTCACGGGGCGTTTTTACTTAAGAAGGTCTTAAATCGATGCCTTCCTGGCTACTTAACGCGCCAAGTTTTGCATTTGCTTACAAATTGCTATTTTAATGCGCGCCTTCAACTGTTACCTTGCTCATCCGTAACCCGGCCCGCTCCCAACGACAGCGGACCGGCTCGAATTCGGAAGGAAAAGGTATGCAGAAAGTGTTGGCCGTTCTCTTCGCAGCCGCGGCATTCGCCGGCGCCGCCCAGGCAGCCGAGCCGGTGCGCGGCGCGGGGCAAGCCTATGCCGGCGTGGCGGTGTCCGGCGTCGACTACGTCGGCGCGGCGACCAAGGCCAGCCCGAAGGTGTTCGGCGGCTACCAGTTCGGCAAGCAGTTCGCGGTCGAGGGCGGCGCCGTCGACCTGAAGAACGGCTACGGCATGTACATCGCCGTCAAGCCCAGCGTAGCGCTGACCGAGAAGTTGAGCGCCTACGGCAAGGTGGGCGTGGCCCAGACCCGCGCCCCGGCCCTGCCGCCGGCGCCGACCGCGCTCGGCAAGAAGACCCGGACCGGCGCCTACGGCGCCTTCGGCCTGCAGTATTCGATCAGCCCGAATGCCGCCGTCACGGTGGAGTACGAGCGCCTGCCGGTGGAGAAGCCGAGCGTGCTCAAGCCGAACGTCTGGACCATGGCGCTGCAGTTCTTCTTCTAACACCCACGGGGGTCCACCCACGGGGGTCAGGTCTGACATTCGGACACGAGCTCGAGCGTTACCGAGGTGTACTGCTCAGCCCGTGTCTCAATGTCAGACCTGACCCCGTCTGGAAGGGCGCGGCTCAGACCTGGGCCGCCACCAGGTCCGCGCTGTCCGGATCGTTGACCCGCAAGGCATCCACGAAGACCTGCAGCGACGAGCCGCAGGCGAACACCAGGACGTCGCCCGGCCGGCACAAGGCCAAGCCGTGGCGGATCGCCTCGCCAACCTCGATCACACGGTGCAGGGTGTCGCTGATCCCCGCCGCTTCCCGTGCGCCGTCGAGGATCAGGTCGACCGCCTCGCCCACGGCGCGCCCGCGGCTCTGGGACTCGTACACCACCAGTTCGTCGAAGCGCGCACCGCACACGCGGCCGACCTCGCGCAGGTCTTCGTCGCGGCGGTCGCCCGGCGCGGTGACGATGCCCACCAACTGCCCCGGCAGCAAGGCGCGCGCCATCTCGGCCATCGCGCGGTAAGCCGCCGGGTTGTGCGCATAGTCGACGATGACGGTCACGCCGCGGATGTCGAACATATTGGTGCGCAGCGGATTGGTGCGCCCGTTCGACACGAAGGTCGACAGGCCGGTGGCGATCTCCAGGTTGGTGAAGCTTGACGCCATCAGGGCCGCCGCCGCCGCCAGGCTGTTGGCGATGTTGAAGCGCGCGCGACCGCCGAAGGCGACCGGCATGCTTTCGACCCGCAGCAATTCCTGGTGCAGGTTGCCGTCGGCGACCACTACCGCATTGTCCTGCAGGTAGACGCCGCGCCCGCCCTCCTCGAGGTGTTGCAGGAACACCGGGTTCTCCGGGTCCATCGAAAAATACACGATCTCCGCTTCCGGCTTGGCCCGGCGCCCCATGGCCACGCACAGCGGATCCTCGGCGTTGAGCACGACCGCGCGCGATGCCGAAGTAGCGACCACGGCCTTGACCTGGGCCAGGTCTTCCACCGTGTCGACGCCGTCCAGGCCGAGATGGTCGGCGGCGATGTTCAGCACCACCCCGACGTCGCAGCGATCAAAAGCCAGGCCGCGCTTGAGGATGCCGCCGCGCGCCGTCTCCAGCACCGCCACCTCGACGTCGGGCGAGCCGAGCACGGTGCGCGCCGACCAGTAGCCGGTGCAGTCGCCCTTGGCGACCTGCTTGCCGTCGATGAACACGCCTTCGGTGGTGGTCACGCCGGTCACCTTGCCCGCCAGGCGCACGGTGTGCGCGATCAGGAGCGTGGTGGTGGTCTTGCCGTTGGTACCGGTTACCGCGATCAGCGGAATGCGGCCATCCGAGTCGCCCATCAGGCCCTGCACGATGGCGTCGCCGGCGTCGCGCGCTTCGCCCCTGCTCGGATACTGGTGCATGCGGATGCCGGGCGCCGCGTTGACCTCGATGACGGCGCCGCGCTGGACATCGAGCGGCAAGGCGATGTCGCGGCAGACGATGTCGATGCCGGCCACGTCCAGGCCGATCTTGGCCGCGGCCCGCAGGCACAGCTGGCGGGTCGATTCCGGCAGCAGGTCGGTCACGTCCTCGGCGGTGCCGCCGGTGGACAGGTTGGCGTTGCCGCGCAGTTCAGCCGTCACCCCGCTGGGCACCACGCTGTCGAAGTCGAAGCCCTGCTTGCGCAGGACGTCGGCCGCATGGTCGTCGAGCGCGATCCTGGTGAGGATGTTGGTGTGGCCGGCGCCGCGCGCCGGGTTCTCGTTCTCGCGCTCGACCAGTTCGCGCACGGTGGCGACGCCGTCGCCGACCACGTGGGCGGGGCGGCGCATCGAGGCCGCCGCAATCCGGCCGCCGGCGACCAGCACACGGTAGTCGCGGCCTTCGACGAAGCGTTCGACGATGATCCTGCGTCCATACTGGCGCGCGAACGCGAAGGCGCGCGCTACCGCCTCGTCGTCACGGCAGTCGACCGTCACGCCCTTGCCCTGGTTGCCGTCGAGCGGCTTGAGCGTCACCGGTGCCTTCATGCGGGCGGCCGCGCGCTGCGCCTCCTCGACGCTGGTGACCACCGAACCTTCCGGCACCGGCACGCCGGCTTCCGTGAGCAGGGTCTTGGTGAGCTGCTTGTCGCTGGCGATCTTCACCGCGATGAAGCTGGTGTCGCCGGTGGTGGTGGCCTGCAGGCGCTTCTGCTTCACGCCCCAGCCGAGCAGGAACAGGTTGGCGTCCTCGGTGATGCGCTGGGTCGGTATGCCGCGCTCGTGCGCCGCGGCCAGCACCGCCGCGGTGCTGGTGCCGATCGCGTGGCGCGCGGCGAGCGCGCGCAGCTCGTCCAGGCGCGGCGCCAGCTCGAACGCTTCGCCACGGCCGAGCGCCGTGACCAGGTCCAGCGCCAGCTGGAAGGCCGGCTGCACCAGCTTTTCGGACTGGTAGGCGCAGACGATGCGGAACACGCCCTGGCGGCCGGAAACCGGACGCGTGCGCCCGTACGAGGCCGGCGAGGTCGACTCGCCCGCGGCCAGGGTCTGCAGCTCGAGCGTCACCTGCTCGATCACGCGGCCGAGGTAGGTGCCTTCGCGCAGGCGCTGGGCGAAGCCGCCGCGCTGGCCGATCGGCAGGATCTGTCCGGCGAGCGAAGGCAGCGCGCCCAGCAGCGCGTCGTTGAAGCCGGGGATGTCTTTCGAGGAGATGCCATACAGTTCCTGCAGGTCGATCACGCTCAGCACGCAGGGGGAATCGGCGTGGACGTTGGGTCCGCGCAGGAAGCGCTGTTCCAGGATTTGCACGAATAGATCCTTGTAATAATTATCGAGTGCGCCGGGTGTCCGGCGCGGGAATTGCGTCGGCGGCGTCAGGCGTCGAACAGCCGCGTGTACATGCGGGTGGCCATCAGGCCGGCCGCCGTGTGGTGGACCTCGGGCGACATCAGGCCGCCCAGTAGTTCCATCGCTTCCTGCTTGCCGCTGGCCGCGGCCACCTTCTCTTCGAGCAGGCGCAGTTCGTTGTCCGGCGCTTCCAGGCGCGGATGGCGGCGGATCAGGCCGCGTTCCGGGAAGGCGGCGCTGCGGTCCTGCTGCTCGCCCAGGTTGTCCAGCGTGCGCTGGCGCGCGCGCCAGGTGAGCATGCGCGGCCCTTCGGCGCGTTCGCCGCCGGGCGCCGACATGATCCAGTCGCGCAGCACCTGCAGCTCATAGGCGTTGAAGACGCCGAACATCTCGGCCTTCTCGCCGTGCACCAGGCGCCAGAAGCGGCTGTGCTCGGGCTCTTCGCCGCGCTTGATCCAGCCGGCCTTTTCCAGCGCCGCCAGGAAGTCGGGAATCTGTGCCGGCGCCGCCAGCCAGTCGTTGACCGAGCGGCCGGCGACGCGGCAGTAATCCGAGTGCATGTTCTTGCCGACGCCGCTCTTGGCGGCGAGGATGCTCACCAGCTCGGCCTGCAGGTCGAACTCGGCGATGCAAGAGGTGGTGCTGGCGCCGATGTCGTTCAGGCGATAGCCGTCCAGCACGCGGCGGTAGAAGGCCTCGCGGTCGCCGATCCGCGGCATCAGGTTCCGGAGGGCCTGCACCGCCTTCTGGGCGTGGCCGCTGGCCGCATTGTCGACCGTGACGTGCAGGGTGAAGTAGTACGGATCGATGCCGAATTCGTTCAGTTCGTAGGAGGTGATCAGCAGGTGCAGCGGCAGCTGCTCGTAGCCGAGGTTGTAGCCGATCACCTCGGGCAGGAAGTGTTCGGTGTTGTGGCCGAGCGCGAGCTGGATCGCGCCCTGCACGAAGTGCTCGTCGTCCAGGTCCTCCCAGCCTTCGCAGCCATGGGTGGCGAGCAGCTTGCGGTAGATGGTGACGTGGTTCTTGCTCGGGGCGCCCTCGCCCAGTTCCTCGAGGTAGGTCTTGATCAGCTCATGGTAGGCCGGGTTGTCCCAGTGCTTGAGCAGGCCGTAGAGCCAGGCGCCGTCGACCAGCTTGGTCGGTGCCACCGCCTTGATGAAGTACAAGGCGTGCGCTCGGCAAGAAAAATAGCGGCGCGGCGCGCCGCTCTTGCGGGCGGCCAGGTATTCGCGGTACTGGGCGCCGACGGCGTCGGTACGCTCCTCGACCCAGGCCGGCAGCTCGGCGATCGTCGACGGCAGGTCGGCCGGGAGGGCCTGCACCGCGGCGACCTGGTCGGCGACGTAGGCGCGCGCGGCGTCCAGGTGCGCCTGCGGATCCTCGTACAGCGAAAAGTACAGCGACTTCGAGCGTTCCTGGGTGGCGGGAACGCTGGGTACCGCGACGTTGGTGGCGCTTTCAAACAGCATCGAATTCATGGTCTCGGAACGTGTTGTTGGTCTATTGGGACGATTGCAACATTATCCAGCCTGAACTATTTATACGAAATCGGGAGCCGCGCTGTGAGGATGTAAGAAAGGGATTACAAGACGACCATCCCGGTGCGGCCCATTCCTTACCAAATGGTCAAGAATCGGACTGTGCATCCGCTCCGCGCCGGATGTCCCCCGCCTCGGCATCGCCTTTCGCGATCGCCTCCTCGTAATGCTCGCGCTGTTTCTCGACCATGTGCGGCGGCAGCGGCGGGATGTTCGGATCGACCACCGCTTCCAGCACGAAGGGCTTGTCGCTGGCCTGGGCCCGCTCCCAGGCCGCGCCGAGCTGTTCCGGATCCTCGATGCGCTCGCCGGCCAGCCCCAGCATGCGCGCGTAGTCTGCGTAGGAGAAATCGGGCAATTGCTGCGAAGCTTGGAACTTCGGCTCGCCCTGCATGCCGCGCTGTTCCCAGGTGACGAAATTCAGGTCGCGGTTGTTCAGCACCAGCACGACGAAGGCCGCATCCGGCCAGCGCCGCTGCTGCCAGTGCCAGGCCAGCGAGATCAGGCCGTTGATGCCGTTCATCTGCATGGCGCCATCGCCCGCCAGCGCGATCACCGGGCGATCCGGGTGGGCCAGCTTGGCCGCCAGCGCATAGGGCACGGCCGAGCCCATGGTGGCGAGCGTGCCGGACAGCGAAGCCAGCATGCCGGGGCGCAGCGCCAGGTGCAGCGCATACCAGGCCGCCACCGAACCGGAGTCGCCGGCCAGGATCGCGCCCTCGGGCAGGCGCGGCGACAGTTCGGTGAACACCCGCTGCGGATTGATCGGCTTGGCCGGCTCCAGCGCTTTGTCGGCCAGTTGGCGCCGGCTTTGCACGATGTCGCGTTCGATTCGTTCGCGCCAGGCACGTTCCTCCTTGCGTTCGAGCAGGGGAATCAGGGCGCGCAGCGTGGACCTGGCGTCGCCCATCAGGTTGGCCTCCATCGGATAGCGCAAGCCCAGCATGCGGCCGTCGATGTCGATCTGGACCCCGCGCGCCTGCCCTTCCGGCGGCAGGAATTCGGCGTAGGGAAAACTCGAGCCCACTATCAGGAGGGTGTCGCAATCGCGCAGCATTGCATTGCTGGCCTCGGTGCCGAGGATGCCGACCGATCCGGTCACGAACGGGAGGTTGTCCGCCAGCACCGCCTTGCCCAGCAGGGCCTTGGCCACGCCCGCACCCAGCAGATCGGCCACCTCGGTGAGTTCCGCGTGCGCCCCATGGGCGCCGGCCCCGGCCAGGATCGCCACCTTGCTGCCGGCATTGAGGATGGCGGCCGCGGCGCGCAGCGCCTCGTCGGGGGCAGCGTGGGCGCGGCTGGGCGCGCCCAGGCCGCTGAAGGTGTAGCCGTGCTCGCGCGGCGGAAAATGCACCGCGTCTTCCTCCTGCAGGTCGCTGGGCAGGATGATGCAGGTGACGCAGCGCTCGCTGAGGGCGATGCGCACGGCCCGGTCGACCAGGTGGCGCAACTGCTCGTTCGACGTCGCCATCTGCACGTACTCGCCGGCCACGTCCTTGAACAGGCTGACGAGGTCGACTTCCTGCTGGTAATTGGCGCCGAGCGCGCTGCGCTTTTGCTGGCCGACGATGGCCACCACCGGCTGGTGGTCGAGCTTGGCGTCGTAGAGGCCGTTGAGCAGGTGGATCGCGCCCGGTCCCGAGGTGGCCAGGCAGACCCCGACCTCGCCGGTGAACTTGGCGTGGCCGCAGGCCATGAAGGCGGACATCTCCTCGTGCCGCGACTGGATGAATTCGACGGCGTCCTGGCGCCCGAAGGCGGCCATGATGCCGTTGATGCCGTCGCCGGGATAGCCGAAAATGCGCCGCACGCCCCATTGCCGCAGGCGTTCGAGCAGGAAGTCGCCGACCGTTGCCATTCGTTTCCCCTCCAAGCCGTGACCCGCGAAAGTGGGGCCACCCAGCGGCAGGCTACGGCCTTCGCCGCGCTCGCACCGTGCGCTGGCGCGCATAGCGCGCCAGGCGCGATCTAGAGCCGGGCGCCGAGTTCCACGTCGGCCACCAGCAGGCCGCCGGACAACCGGACCGGCACCGCGCCCTTGGCCAGCATGCGCGCGATGGCGCGGTCGCCGTCGCCGGGCACGACCTCGACGGCGCGGGTCGCTTCCGGCACCAGCAGCACCTCGAAGCCGGCCTCGATCCCGTCCAGCACGGTGCTCAGCACGCAGTAGTCGGCCGCCAGGCCGCACACGGCCAGCCGGGTGATGCCGTCGGCCAGCATGCTGCGCGCCAGGCCGGTGCCGTGGAAGGCGGAATAAGCGTCCGCGTCAGCCGTGAGGGCCTTGGAGACCACGATCGCCTCCTCGGGCAGGCGCAGCGCCTCGCTGAAGAAGGCGCCCTCGGAGGCCGCCACGCAATGCGGCGGCCAGGGCCCGCCCTGGGCCGTGAACGAGCAATGCCCGGGCGGATGCCAGTCGCGCGAGGCGTACACCGGCAGGCCGCGGCCGTGGTACAGGTCGATGAGCGCGTTGATCGGCTCGATCACGAGGTCGCCGCGCGGCACGGCCAGCGCGCCGCCGGGAAGGAAGTCGTTCTGCAGGTCGACGATCAGGAGGGCGTCGCCCCTGCCGAGCACAATGGCGCTCATAAAAAACGGTCTTTCGCGAAAGCCGCGGCCCGGGATGGGCCGGCGATGCAGGCCAAGCTTACCACGGCGGCAGGATGGCTGCCCCCAATGAAAAACGCCCGGCCACCTGCGTGGACCGGGCGTTCGGCTCGGCTAGCGCCGGCTTACTGCTTGTTCAGCAGCGAGCGCTGGCGGGCGTACAGGAAGTACACGGCCAGGCCGATCAGGATCCAGATGCCGAAGGCCACCCAGGTGGTCCAGCTCAGGAAGGACATCAGGACCAGGCAGAAGATGATGGCCAGCGCCGGGATCACCGGCACGCCCGGGCAGCGGAACGCGCGCGGCAGGTCCGGACGCTTCTTGCGCAGGATGATCACGGCCACCGACACCAGCGAGAACGCGGCCAGGGTGCCGATGTTGACGAGTTCGGCGAGCACGCCGAGCGGCACCAGCGCCGCGATCAGGCCGAAGATGAGGCCGACCATCCAGGTGGCGAAGTACGGGGTGCCGTATTTCGGATGCACTTCCGACAGCTTGGCCGGCAGCAGGCCGTCACGCGACATCGCGAACAGGATGCGGGTCTGGCCGTAGGCCATCACCAGGATCACGGTGCTCATGCCCAGGATCGCGGCCAGGTCGACGAAACCGGCGACCCAGTCCTGGCCCGCCACCTGCAGCGCCAGCGAGACCGGATGGTCCACGCCTTCGAACTGCATGTAGGGCACGATGCCGGTCATGATCGCCGCCACCGCCACGTACAGCACGGTGCACACGGCCAGCGAACCGATGATGCCGATCGGCAGGTCGCGCGAGGGATTCTTGACCTCCTCGGCCGCCGAGGTGACGGCGTCGAAGCCGATGAAGGCGAAGAACACCAGCGCGGCGGCGCTCAGGACGCTGCCTGCGCCGAACGGCATGAAGGGCTGCCAGTTGTCCGGCTTGACGTAGTTGACGCCGACGACGATGAACAGGATCACGACGCCGGTCTTGATGATCACCATGATGTTGTTCAGGCGCGCCGACTCGCGCACGCCGAGCGACAGCAGGAAGGTCAGGCACATCATGATCAGGAAGGCCGGCAGGTTGAACAGCGTGTTCACGCCCGGCTGCGCGCCGGGCGCGGCGCGCAGGGCTTCCGGCAGCACGATGCCGATGCCCTTGAGCAGCGACTGGAAATAGCCGGACCAGCCCACCGCGACCGCCGAGGTGGCCAGGCCGTATTCGAGCAGCAGGTCCCAGCCGATCATCCAGGCCACCAGTTCACCCAGGGTGAAGTAGCTGTAGGTATAGATCGAGCCCGCCACCGGCACGCTCGAAGCGAATTCGGCATAGCAGAGGGCGGCGAAGCCGCAGGCGATGGCGGCGATGATGAAGGAGAGCGTGAGCGCCGGGCCCGCGGTGACGGCACCGGTACCGGTCAGGACGAAAATGCCGGTGCCGACGATGGCGCCGATACCCATCAGGACCAGGTCGAACGGACCCAGAACTTTCTTGAGGCCGCCCGGCTTTTGCGCCGCCGCGACCATCGTGTCGAGATTTTTGGTTCTGAAAAGACTCACTACTTGTTCTCCAATCAAAAAATAGTATGGTTCCGCGTCTTGTAGTTGGCGCTGCACCGTATGCCCCGCGCGCTGCCATCCGGCCGGTAGACCGCATGCCCGACTCGTGAACCGACCTCGCCTGTTGCCGCTTCCCGCTCTCGCCCGAAGCCGCAGGCATGACATTATCACCAGATTGCAGATCGGAATCAAAGTAAAGTCATGAAAACCGAGTAATTCTTTTGTTTCAATCAAAAAACCACGGCCGTAGACTGTTCGTTGCGGCCGCGCGCCGCGGCCCGCGTCAGGGAAGGGAGACGGTCCGTAGCCGCGCCTTCATCGTCGAAGGCGTGGACGGCGCCGGACAGGCAGACAGGGAAAGACTGTCCAGTGGCCGCCTTTCCGCCCGCGCGTGCAAGTTCCGGAAGCCTCGAGATATCGCGTACCGAAGCTGGAAGCTAGACTGAACTGCGGCTCAGCGCCCCGCGCCCCGCCATCCCCACCACGGTCTGCAGCAGCAAGGCCGGACGCAGCGGCTTGGCCAGGTATTCGTCGAAGCCGGCCTCGAGCGCGCGCTGCTGGTCTTCGCGGCGCGAGAACGCCGTCAGCGCGATCGCCGGCACGCCGGCCACCGCCTTGTCGCGATCGGCGCGGATGCGCCGGATCAGCTCGAAACCGTCCATCAAGGGCATGCCGATGTCGCTGATCAGGAGGTCCGGGCAATGGCGCCCGGCCATGCGCAGGGCATCGGCCGCGCTGGTGGCCGTCACGATCCGGGCGCCGGTCTCGCACAAGACCTGCTGCACCAGTTCCAGCGAATCGCGTTCGTCGTCCACCACCAGCAGCGTGAGGCCCGCCAGGCTGCCGTCGCCGGAGCCGGGCATCTCGTCGAGCGCGCCGGCCGGCGCCGGCGCGCGCGGCGCGCGCGCGGGCGCCCCCCGGGAGAGCGGCAGGTGCACGGGAAATGTGGCGCCCCCCCCCCCGCCGCCCCAGGCCCCGGTGATTGCGCCCCCCCGCCGCGCCCCCCGCCGCCCGCCGCCGCCGCGGGCCCCCCCGCCCCGCGCGCCGGCCGCCCCCGGCGCCCGCGGCTCGATCGCGGCCGCGCCCAGGTAGAGCGGCAGGTGCACGGTAAAGGTGGCGCCGCACCCCACGCCGCCGCTGGCCACGGTGATGGCGCCGCCCTGCAGCTCCACCAGCTGGCGCGCGATCGCCAGGCCCAGGCCGAGGCCGCCGTGGCGCCGCGCCGACGAGGAATCGGCCTGGCGGAAGCGGTCGAACACATAGGGCAGGAAATCGGGATCGATACCGATGCCGGAGTCGGCCACATCGATCGCCACCGCATCGCCCTCGCGCCGCACGCTGACGGCGACCCGGCCACCGGGCTCGGTGAACTTGACCGCATTCGACACGAGGTTCGTCATCACCTGCTGCATGCGTCCGGGATCGCCCAGCACCGGGCCGGCGTCGTAGTCGACCTCGGCCACCAGCTGGATCTGCTTGCCGAGCGCCGCCGGACGCGCGGTCTCGAGCGCGGCGTTGACGAATTCGGCCGGCGTCACGGCTTTCGCTTCCACCCTGATCTTGCCGGCGATCAGGCGGCTCATGTCGAGCATGTCCTCGATCAGCTGGGACTGGGCGCGCGCATTGCGCTCGATGGTCTCCAGCCCGCGGCGCAGCATGGCCTCGTCGCGCCGGCCCTGCAGCAGCAGCTGCGACCAGCCCAGCATGGCGTTCAGGGGCGTGCGCAGCTCGTGCGACAACGTGGCCAGGAATTCGTCCTTCAGCTGGCTCAGGTGCTCGGCTTCGACCCGCGCCTTCTGTTCGCGCAGATAGAGGTCCTGACGCTCGGCGGCCGCTTCCTGGGAAGCCGCCAGGGTGCGATTGCGCGACTCCAGGCGGGTGTCGAAAATGGCGGCCAGCAGCGCGATGGTGAGCAGCGCGAAGGCGATGACGGCGACCAGGATCGCCAGGTGATCCTGGTTGACGCCGTCGTTCGCGGCGCGGCAAACGCTGCCTGCCTCGAAGTGGGCGGCGGCCATGCCGGTATAGTGCATGCCCGCGATGGCCCCGCCCATGACGACGGCGGCGCCCAGTTGCGCCAGGCGCGGGTGCCTGAGGTTCTCGTTGAGCCGGAAGCCGATCCACAGCGCGCCGGCGGAGGCGCCGATGGCGATCGCCACGGAAGCCGCGAACAGCCAGGGATCGTAGCGGATGGCCGGATCCATGCGCATGCCTGCCATGCCGGTGTAGTGCATGGCATTGATGCCCAGGCCCATCAGGATCGCGCCCCAGACCAGGTGGCGGCCGGCCAGCTCGCGGTGGCGCAACTGCCACAGGGCCAGCCCGGACACGATCACCGGCAGCAGCCAGGAGACGAAGGTGATCAGGGGATCGTAGGCCAGCGGCATCGGCAGGCGGAAGGCCAGCATGCCGATGAAGTGCATGGCCCAGATGCCGCTGCCCATGGCGAAGGCGCCGCCGGCCATCCAGGCATGCGCCGCAAGGCCGTGCGACTGCTTGACCCGCATCGCCAGGCTCAGTGCCGTATACGATGCGAAGATCGCAGCCAGGATCGAGAGGAGCACCAGCGTTGGTTGGTAATGGCCGATCAGCATAGAAAGCTCAGTTGAATCCCTTCATGTCCATACAACGCGGCGCAAGCCCCACGATTCGAGTGTACACGACGCCAGCCGGACCTGGCGCTATCGAAACCGCTAGGCCCAGCCGGGGCCGGCCTCAGGCCGGCGCCTGTGCGGATGCCAGGACGTCGCCGTCCACCACCACCCGGTCGCGCCCGCCCCGCTTGGCGGCGTACAAGGCCTTGTCGGCCGCTTCGATCAGTTGCGCCGGTTCGATGAGGCTGCCGCGCTCGAATGCGGCCACCCCGATGCTCAGGGTCACGTGAGGACGCAGCGCCGCCGGCGCATGCGCCAGCCCGAGCGCGGCGACGTGCTCGCGGATCGCGTTCGCATGGGCGCGCGCCTGCTCGGCCGTGGTGTCGGGGAGGATCGCCGCGAACTCTTCGCCGCCGTAGCGCGCGGCGACGTCGGCCGGGCGCTTGCACATGGCGGCCAGGGCCTGGGCCACCGTGGTCAGGCAGGCGTCGCCCTCCTGGTGACCGAAGTGGTCGTTGTAGGCCTTGAAGGAATCGATGTCCATCAGGAGCAGCGCCAGCGCGCCGCCGTTGCGTTGCGCTCGGCGCAGCTCGCGGTCGAGGGCGACGTCGAAGTGGCGGCGGTTGGCGATCCCGGTCAGGCCGTCGACGTAGGAACGGGCGCGCAAGGATTCGGCATGATCGAGCAGGCGGCGCTCGCGGTCGGCGGCGCCGCTGACGTCGCGGATCTCGACCAGGCAGAAGCGCTCGCCCCCTTCGCTGAAAGGCGTCACGCTCACCGCCTGCTCGATGCGCGCGCCGTCGAAGCTGCCCGCCTCGCGCAGCGGGAACGGGGCGCGGCCGCTCGATGCCGGGATCGTGGTCGCGGTCTCCTCGGTAAGGGCCGCCAGCACCGCCGACTCGACCCGCGAGCCGCGCAACTCCGGGAACACCTCGAACAGCGAACGGTCGCGCGCGCGCGCGGCCGCATAGCCGGAGCGCGGCACCATCCAGCCGTTCCACAGCACGATCGCCTGCGCGGCGTCGAGCACGACCAGGCCGGAGTTGACGAGGTTGACGGCGCGCGCGGCGAAACTGTTCGCGGGTGCGCTCGCGGGGTCGGTCTTGTTGTTCATCGGAGGCAGGCCAGGGATCAAAAAATGATGACAGAAAGAAACTCGCGGATCATACCCGAGTTTGCGCCGCTGCTGGTCTCCTCCGTAAAAAGCGCTATTTACAAAAAACGCATGGTCGTGATTTTTCGTGAGCCTTGGGGCATCTCTTTCCGGCTACGATCAAGTCTTTGGTGCGGCCCATCCGGTCGCAGGTGAGATCGACATGGGCGAACGAAAGGGACTTTCAATGGCTGGCAAGATGGGTGAAGAATTCGGTGTGGACACCGTCGCAATGGACCTGGCTGTCGAAGCGGCGCCCCTGCACGCGCCGTGGCCGGCCGCGCCGCACGAACTGCGCCGCCTGCGGATTCGCAAGCGCGAAAGCCAGGAAAAATTCTGGAGCCGCTTCGGCGTCACCCAGTCCAGCGGCAGCCGTTTCGAAACCGGCGTCGTGATCCCGCCGCCGGTCGCCATCTTGCTGCGCCTGTACGTCAACGGCACGCTCAAGGACGAAGACCTGCACGGCTGACCCCTTCGGGGGACGCGGTGCGGGGCTGACGGGCGGCACTTCCGTATTTAAGAAGTAAAGCTTCGAATTTCTTCGCTTTTACTGGATCAGCCGGGTGCGTTATCCTTATGGCTGAGCAGGACCGGCCGCGGGCCGTCCTGCCGCTATCGATCAACGCACACCGGAACCATGAAACGCATCGTACTCCTCATCGCGACCAACCTCGCCATCATGCTGGTGCTGGGCATTTCGGCCAGCCTGCTGGGCGTGAACCGCTTCCTCACCGCAAACGGCCTGAACCTCGGCGCCCTGCTCGTCTTCGCCGGCCTGATGGGCTTCGGCGGCGCCTTCATCTCGCTCCTGATCAGTAAACCCATGGCCAAGTGGTCGACCGGCGCGCGCGTGATCAAGCAGGCGTCGAACGCGACCGAAGCCTGGCTGCTGGCCACCGTGGCTTCCCAGGCCCAGCGCGCCGGCATCGCCATGCCGGAAGTCGCGGTGTACGACGGCGAGCCGAACGCATTCGCCACCGGCGCCTCGAAGAACGCCTCGCTGGTGGCGGTGTCGACCGGCCTGCTGTCCTCGATGACGCAGGACGAGGTCGAGGCCGTGCTGGCGCATGAGGTCGCGCACATCGCCAACGGCGACATGGTCACCCTCACCCTGATCCAGGGCGTGGTCAACACCTTCGTGATCTTCCTGGCGCGCGTGGTCGCCTACGCGGTCGACAGCCTGCTGCGCAAGGACGAGGAAAGCAGCGCCCCCGGCATCGCGTACACCGTCACCGCCATCGTCTGCGATATCCTGTTCGGCATCCTGGCCAGCATCATCGTGGCCTGGTTCTCGCGCCAGCGCGAATACCGCGCCGACCGCGGCGCCGCCCGGATCATGGGCACGCCGCGCCCGATGATCGATGCGCTGGCCCGCCTGGGCGGCTTCGCCCCGGGCGCGCTGCCGAAGAACATGGCCGCGTCGGGCATCGCGGGCGGTGGCGTCATGTCGCTGTTCAGCAGCCATCCGTCGTGCGAGGATCGCATCGCCGCGCTCCAGCGCGCCTGAGCGCCTCAAGCAAGCTAACATCCACAACAACATACAAGGGGACCGGGCCAGGATGCGCTACTCGTCACTCGTGCTGCCGGTGCTGTTCACGATCGCACTGGCACTACTGTTGCAACACTTCCTCGGCTCGCTGGCTTGGGCCGGCCTGCTGGCCGTCATCACCTGGCCGCTGCACGAACGCCTGCAGGCACGCGGCCTGCCGCGCATGGCCAGCGCCAGCGTGCTGCTGGCGCTGCTGGTGTTCTGTTTCGTCGGGCCTTCGCTGCTGCTGTTCAAGGCGCTGGGCAACGAACTGGTCGGCCTGCAGCGCCTGCTGGCCGAACTCAACGAAGTCGGCGTGCCGGCGCCGGCCTGGCTGTCCGGCATTCCGCTCGTGGCCGAGCGCATCCTGGCATGGTGGAGCGAGCACCTGGCGGTGCCGGGCGGCCTGAACGCGCTGATCCAGACCACCCTGGGCGACGTCATGCCGCACCTGACCGGCGCGGCGCGCTTCTGGGGCTCGGTGATCCTCGCCAACGCGCTCTACCTGTTCCTGACCCTGCTCACCCTGTTCATCCTGTACCTGCACGGCCCCGCCGTGGTGCGCTATGTGGACGGCGCCGGCAACCGCTTGCTGCCCGAGCATTACGGCAACCTGCGCCGCATCCTGCCGCTGTCCGTGCGCGGCACCGCGCTCGGCCTGTGCTCGATCGCGGTGCTGGAAGGAGTCGTGCTGGGCGTCGCCTACTACGTCGCCGGCGCGCCGGCCCCGGCCATGCTGGGTGTGATCACCGGCTACCTGGCCCTGATCCCCGGCGGCGCCCCGCTGTCCTTCACCATGGTGTCGCTGCTGCTGCTCGGCCAGGGCAATGCCGGCGCCGCGCTCGGCCTGTTCGTCTGGGGCGCGGTGGAGCTGTTCATGGTCGACAAGTTCATCCGTCCGAAACTGATCGGCCACCGCGTCAACCTGCCTTTCCTGGCGGTGCTGTTCGGCCTGCTGGGCGGCGTATCGACCCTGGGCGTGATCGGGCTGTTCGTGGGACCCTTCATGATGGCGGTGCTGTTCAGCTGGCTGCGCGAAGGCCAAGTCACGCCCAGGGCCTAGCACCTGAAGCGGGCGCGCGACGCGCCCGTCGATCTGGCAAAGGATGCATTCCAAGTCCACGGTATAGACGAGCAAGGCCAAGTTCGTATAAAGCGCTCGCTCAAGCGTAGGGAAATGATAGAGTTCTTCACGCGTATCGAGCCCTGCCTGATCGGCATGGAGAGTTGTGGCGGTGCCCACGATTGGGCGCGGCGGCTTCGTGAAGTGGGTCATACGGTGAAGCTGATGGCGCCACAGTTTGTAAAGCCTTACGTCAAGGGGAACAAGCATGACGCAGCTGACGCCGAGGCCATCTGCGAGGCGGTGCGTCGGCCAACGATGCGGTTCGTTCCAATGAAGACGGTCGACCAGCAAACCATTCTGGCCGTACACCGAGTACGGCAGGGAATGATCAAGGCCAGGACGGCGCAAGCCAATGCTTCAAATTCATAAGTGGCATCGCGCCAGTGACGTTTCTCGGAATCTAGAACAGATTCCCGGAGTCGGTCCAATTACAGCCAGTGCTCTAGTGGCATCGATTGGCGATGCGCGCAACTTCAAGAACGGTCGCCAGCTAGCCGCATGGCTCGGATTAGTACCTGAACAGCACTCCAGCGGCGGCAAGACCAAGCTGCAAGGCATCAGTAAGAGAGGCGACAATTACCTGCGCACCTTACTAGTACATGGAGCGCGAGCGGTAGTGAAAGCGCCGAGCGAAAGCCAGAACGCTATGCTTGGCTTAGCAAATTGATGTGCCGCAGTCACATCAACGTCGCGACTCTTGAAATGCGGTGCGCGCATGGTCGTTCCCGTCTGTGGTGACAGGCGTTTGACCATGGAGCAGCTCAGCAGTTCGACGCTCATCCATAGCGAAGGTTGACAGCGCCATGCGAAAAGGCCCGCAACGTTTCCGTTGCGGGCCTTTTTCGAATCCTGGTGGGAAGTGCAAGTTTCGAACTTGCGACCCCTGCAGTGTGAATGCAGTGCTCTACCCCTGAGCTAACCTCCCGAGTGCGCGTATTATGCACTATCTATTGAGATTCATCAATATCAAACCGGATGATCGTTCTCCGCTTTCGGCGGCTGCGCCAGCACCCACATGAAGTACAGCGCCTTGGCGGCCTTGGCGCGACTGACGGACGCCTTCGGTTCCAGCAGAACGCCGTTCACCATGCGCCCGCGCGCGATCCCGGCCTCTGAACGGATCAGGCCGAGTTCATAGGCCGCTTTCAAGCTGGCGACGTACTGGACCGACACTTCGCCGATATCGCGCAAACGGTCCCAGCCGACCAGCGGGTAGTACATGGCGCCTTGCGCGCCGCTGTCGAGGTTGGGATCGTAGCCGGGCGTGCCCGGCAGCACGGTCTTGCCGTTGTAGTCGGTCATGTAGGCCGGCTTGGCGGCGAAGCGGGCGCGGTAGGCATCGAGCAGGATCACGCCCATCAGTTCGCGCGAGAGCGGGCCGTCTGCGTACTGCGCCAGCCTGCCCGCGGGCAGGCGCATCGCCCTGGCGAGCGCCGCGGCGAATTCGCGGATGCGCACGGTCTGCCCCGGATTGAAATTGCCTTGCGCATCCTTGCTCAGGACGCGCAATTGCAGCAATTTCTCGACCTGGTCGCGATAATACGCGCCCTCGCCGACCACGATGTCGCGCGCGGTTTCAGGATGGATCGACGACCAGTCACCGGCGGCGATCGCGGCCCTCGCCTCGCTGCGCAGCCCTGCGACGATGCCGGCAGCGACCCGGTCGCCCTGTCCGGCCAGCCGCGCCAGTTCACCGACGACCATGCGCGCATACTGTTTCGACAGCGACTCGCGGAAATGGGTGCCGTCGATCTTGTTCGCGGGATGGCCGTTGGCGTAACTGCCGTCGTTGGTCTTGCCGGGTGTCTCGCCGGCCTCGATCGCCATCACCATCGGCATGATGGCCGTGGCGCCCACCTCGTTGTAGTAGTCGACGCTGCGCGCGTTCAGGTCCACCACCGTGACGCCATGCGCCGCGCCCAGCTTCTTCATCAAGTCGGGAAAGCGGCGCTTGCTGAAGGAATTCACGAACACCTCGCCGGGACGCGCGTTGCCGTTCACGCGCGACATCGGCGTGACGAAGACCGGCACCATGCCGCGCGCGCGGATCGCCGGCAGGTAGAACTCGGTAATGAAAGTCTCGTACATCGCCTCGGTCGATCCGCGCCCGAAGCGCCGCGCCTCGTCGAGGCTTTCGTCGTTGTGACCGAACTGGATCATCACGATGTCGCCGACGCGGCCGTCCATCAAGAGGTCATTGAGCCGGCCTTCCGCATAGGCGTTGCGGAAGGACCGCCCGCCCATCGAATAATTCAGCAGCCTGAGCTTGCGCGGGTCGAACAGCTTGTCGACGACCTGGCCCCAGCCGCTCATCGGCGCCTCGTCGAAGGTGTAGGACTTGACGGTCGAATCGCCCAGCGTATACAGGGTGGGGAGCCTGCCGGCCTCCCTCTCCTGCGGTGCGATCGGCGTGATCACGATCTGCTCGACCCCGACCGGCGTGTTCGGGCGTTTCGGCTCGATCTCGATGTCCAGGAAGCCGCGCCCATTGACGTAGCGGAAGGACCATTCCCTGCCCTGCCAGGTGGCCGGGGTAGCGTTCGGCAGCAGGCCCGCCGCATCCCAGAACACGCCGGGTGCCAAGCGACTGGCCTGCATGCCGGTCACCGCCACCGTGGTGTCTTCCATGTCGGATGTGGTCCGGACGCGGATCGCGTAGGCGCCCGGGGCGGCCTTGATGCGGAAGGCCATGCCGAAGTTGTTGTAGTGGTCCTTCTCGAAACCCTTCTCGGCCTCGAAGGCCGGCTCCTCGATCACGAAGCCGGTGCCGGCGCTGCGGATGGCGCCCGCATGGACGACGCGCGCCGGCAGGGCGCCGGTGTGCTCGACGAAGCCGTAGCCGGCCGCGGCGTCGTAGCGCGGCGCGCCAAGTCGCTCGTCCAACTTGACCTGGACGGCGCCCGGCGCGGGCTTGTCCGTGAAGTCGAAGCGCAGCGTGGCGCCTGGCGCCTGCGCCGCGGCCAATGCTGGGAGGCACAGCACCAGGCCTGCGAATGCGCCGCGCAGCGCGGCGGCGTGTTGCTTGTGTGTGGTCATGGGTTCCTTCATGGTCGGCTTGCCGGTCGGCACGAGGAGCGGGGTTATCCTGAAGCCCTCGCTAGTTGTACGATGACTTGACCCGAGAACATAGCAGAGCCTCCTATGAAACTCAAGGCCCCGCTTGCGCAAGCCGCCATAGTCGTCATACATCTGAGGCCGCGAGCTGGCGTAAGCTGCGTCCGGCGCGGATCGATTAGGATTGCAGCTGACACTCACCCCATCAGGAGCGCCATCTTGCCTGTGCATCTCTCATCCACGCCGCTCCCAGGCGCAAGCAGCCCGGCCTCGCCGATGCGTCGCCGCGTGACGGCCGGCGGCGGCGCCCTCGCCGGCCTCGCACTGGCGCCGGCACTCATCCTCCCTTCGCAGGCCGCCACCGCG
This sequence comes from Massilia sp., assembly GCF_046293535.1. Taxonomy (NCBI): domain Bacteria; kingdom Pseudomonadati; phylum Pseudomonadota; class Betaproteobacteria; order Burkholderiales; family Oxalobacteraceae; genus Massilia; species Massilia sp. The sequence continues at coordinate 91,227 of NZ_JBKBOV010000013.1, forward strand.
CGGCTGCCGGTCGTGCCCTATGTCGCCACGCCGCCGGATGTGGTGCGGCGCATGCTGGCGCTGGGCCGGGTCGGCCGCGGCGACACCGTCTACGACCTGGGCTGTGGCGACGGCCGCATCGTGATCGAGGCGGCGCGGCGCCATGGCGCACGCGGCGTCGGCATCGATCTGGATCCTGAGCGCATCCGCGAAGCGCGCGAGAACGCGCGCCGCGCCGGCGTGGAACGGCGGGTACGCTTCGAGCAGGCAGACCTGTTCGCGACCGATTTCAGTCCGGCCACGGTGGTCATGCTGTATTTGCTGTTCGAGGTGAACCTGAAGTTGATGCCGCAGCTATGGCGCCAGCTGCGCCCGGGCAGCCGCGTGGTGTCGCACGACTTCCACATGGGCGGGCAGTGGCCGCCCGAGCAGATCGTGCGGATCCGCAAGCATTCCCTGTACGCCTGGACCATTACGCCCGACCTGAGGGCGTACGCGACGGGGCAGCCCTAAAAACAAAAAAGACGTCGATCGCTCGCGCAATCAACGTCTTTTTCATGTGAATTCTTGGTGGGAAGTGCAAGTTTCGAACTTGCGACCCCTGCAGTGTGAATGCAGTGCTCTACCCCTGAGCTAACCTCCCGAAGCGAGGCGTATTATGCCACAGGATCACTCGGCCGTCATCCCTGCGGGCGAATAATTCCGCCACAGGCAGCTGCCCTTCACATTCTTGTCCAGGCCGGCGAGGACTTCTTCGTGCGCGGCGAGTTCGTCGGCACTGGCCGCCACCACGATGATCTCGCCGAGCGGCCCGGCATCGCCCAGTTCGCCGCCGGAGCTCGCTTCGACCGCCACGTCCATGGTTAGCGAGTTCTGGCCGCGCGTCATTGCGAGGTAGACGTCGGCCAGCAGTTCCGAGTCGAGCAATGCACCGTGCAGCTTGCGGTGCGCGTTCGAGATTTCGTAGCGGTCGCACAGGGCGTCCAGCGAGTTGCGCTTGCCCGGATGGAGTTCCTTGGCCTGCACCAGGGTATCGATCACGCCGCTGCAGTGCGAGGTGAACGGCGGCAGGCCGAGGCGCTGGAACTCGTGGTTCAGGAAGCCCAGGTCGAAGGGCGCGTTGTGGATGATGACTTCGGCGCCCTGTACGTATTCGCGCAGTTCCTCGACGATCTCGGCGAACTTCGGCTTGTCGCTCAAGAATTCGGTGGTCAGGCCGTGCACCGCCAGCGCGGCCTCGTCCGAGTCGCGCTCCGGGTTGATATAACGGTGAAAATTATTGCCGGTCAGCTTGCGGTTGACGATCTCGACGCAGCCGACCTCGATGATGCGGTCACCCGTGCGGGGATTCAGGCCGGTGGTTTCGGTATCGAGGACAATCTGGCGCATGGGGTGTCGTGAAGTGTTGAAGCGGGTTGCAGTATAGCAAACCGTAGCCCGCTCATCGACCGCCTGACGCGAATTAGCGACGCACCGAGGCCGCGCCGCGGTTGGCCAGCACGTCGGCGCGCTCGTTGCCCGGATGGCCGTTGTGGCCGCGCACCCAGCGCCATTCGACCGCGTGCTGCTGCTGCGCCAGGTCGAGCGCCTTCCACAGGTCGTCGTTCTTCACCGGCTCTTTCGTCGAGGTCTTCCAGCCGCGCGCCTTCCAGCCGTGGATCCATTCCGAGATCCCCTTCTGCACGTACTGGCTGTCGGTATGCAGGACGACCTGGCATGGGCGGTTCAGCACGCCGAGGGCCTCGATCACGGCGCGCAGTTCCATGCGGTTGTTGGTGGTGTTCGGCTCGCCGCCATAGATTTCCTTTTCGTGGCCATTCGAGACCAGGAGCGCGCCCCAGCCGCCGGTTCCTGGATTGCCCTTGCAGGCGCCGTCGGTATAGATTTCCACCTTGGTTGGATTCGTTTGTGCTTCGCTCATTCTCTGTTCGCCGCCGGCACTGCTGCCGGCCGCTTGCTCGTTTTCTTGTTCCATGCAGGTCCGATGATGTGCATGCCCTTGACCCGCTTGATGGCGTGGACCACGTACACGGCGCCCAGGTAGGGCCACCAGCGCCGGCCGGCCGACTCCATCATCGAGAACCGGCTCAGCCAGTGGGCTGTCCGGCACGGCGGCGCGTAGCAGCCGAAATGGCTGCGGCTGACGCCGAGATTCAGCAATTTTAACCAGTCCTTCAGGCGCGGCATAGAGATGAACTCGCCGGAGGCCGGCAGGTAGCCGTTGCGCGTGACCTTGCCCACGCCCTGGCGCATGCCCCACAGGCTGGCCGGATTGAAACCGCAGATAATCAATTGCCCTTCCGGGATCAGGACGCGCTCGACCTCGCGCAGCACCTGGTGCGGCTCGCTGGCAAACTCGAGCACGTGCGGCAGCACCACCAGGTCGATGCTGTGCGAGGCGAACGGCAACTCCTCGAAGTCGAGGGCCACCGCGATCTGCTGGCCGCCCGCCGCGAAGGCGAGTTCGTCGGCGGTCGAGGTGCGGATCGCGGCCTGCCACTTGTTGGGCATGCGGCTGGCCGCCAGCGCGTCCAGTTGTGGCACGCCGATCTGCAGCGCATTGAAGCCGAAGATGTCGACCGTCAACTCGTCGAGGCAGGCTTGCTCGAAGGCGCGCACGTAGGCGCCCGCCGGCGATTGCAGCCAGTGGTCGAGCGCTATAATGGATTTTTCCGATGACGCGCTGTCCATGCAACCCTTTCAGCCTCCACATTTACCATGACGAGACACGTACGCCAGGACCTGTCGGTCCTCACCGTTCCCGCCTTTAACGACAATTACCTGTGGGCGATCCATGACGGCGTCCATGCGGCAGTGGTCGACCCGGGCGATGCCGGCCCCATCCAACAAGCATTGGCCGAACACCATCTTACCCTTTCTGCCATTTTACTCACCCATCACCATGCTGACCATATCGGAGGCGTGCCCGCCTTGTTGGCGCAGGGCAGTGTTCCGGTATTCGGTCCGCGTCATGACGGCATCGAGGGCATCACGCAGGCCCTGGGCGAAGGCGAACGCGTGGAGGTGCCAGGACTCGACTTGGTGCTCGAGGTGCTCGAAGTGCCGGGCCATACCCGGGGACACATCGCCTACGTGCGGCGCACGCCGGGTGCGCACTGGCTGTTCTGCGGCGACACCCTGTTTGCCGGCGGCTGCGGCCGGCTGTTCGAAGGCAGCCCCGCACAGATGGCGGATTCGCTGGCCAAGCTCGCCGCCCTGCCGGACGATACGCTGGTTTATTGCGCGCACGAATACACGGTATCGAACCTGCGCTTCGCCCAGGCGGTCGAGCCCGATAACCAGGCGATCGCCCTGCGCATGAAGGATGCGAGCGAGCGGCGCGGCACCCGGCTGCCGACGGTGCCCTCGACCATCGGGCTCGAGCGCGGCACGAATCCCTTCCTGCGCTATACGGAGCCGGGGATCGTCAACCGCCTGGTGCAGGCCGGCAGGCTGAAGGAAGGCGCGACGTCGGTCGAGGCCTTCGCCGCGCTGCGCGAATGGAAGAACGTGTTTTGATGTTGTAGGGTGGGCGGCTCGTGTATCGGGCCACTGGCCCGGTACACCCCACGCGGTGATTGTTACCGGCGTTAATATCGCGTCGGATGATCTCGCTGCAAACCATCGCCGCGTGGGCGGGAAACCCGCCCACCCTACGATAAGCACAACCGCAGACTCAAATCTCCTCGTACAGCGGCAAGGTCAGGAACTCGGCAAACGTATCCGAGGTCGACATCTGCTCGAAGATCTCGGCCGCCCGCGCATAGCTCGGGCTCTCCCCGTTCGGCGCCACCGCCTTTACCTTGGCCAGCTCTTCCGGAATCATCGCGCGCACCATCTCGGCCGTCACCTTGCGGCCATCCACGAGCACGCCCTTGGGCGTCCGGATCCACTGCCACACCTGCGAGCGGCTGATCTCGGCCGTCGCCGCATCTTCCATCAGGTTATGGATCGGCACGCAGCCATTGCCGGCCAGCCAGGCGCCCAGGTAGTGGATGCCGACGTTGATGTTGTAGCGCAGGCCCTCTTCCGTGATCGGGGTCTCCGGCTTGAAGTCGAGCAGTTCCGCAGCCGTCACGTTCACGTCCGGACGCTGCTTGTCGATCTGGTTGGGCTTGTCGCCGAGCACCTTCACGAACTCGGTCATGGCCAGGTCGACCAGGCCCGGGTGCGCCACCCAGCCGCCGTCGTAACCGTCGGTCGCGTCGCGCGCCTTGTCGCCCCGCACGCCGCCCATGGCCACCTCGTTCTTCGCCGGATCGTTCTTGATCGGAATCAGGGCCGACATGCCGCCGATCGCCGGCGCGCCGCGCTTGTGGCAGGTCTTGAGCAGCAGCAGCGCATAGGCGCGCATGAAAGGCGACGTCATGGTCACCTTGGCGCGGTCGGCCAGGCAGAAGTCCTTGTCCAGCTTGAACTTCTTGATGCACGAGAAGATGTAGTCCCAGCGGCCCGCATTCAGGCCGGCGCTGTGTTCGCGCAGTTCGTACAGGATCTCGTCCATCTCGAAGGCGGCCAGGATGGTCTCGATCAGCACGGTGGCCCGGATGGTCCCGCGCGGCAGGCCGAGCGCGTCCTGGGTCATGAGGAAGATGTCGTTCCACAGGCGCGCTTCCAGGTGCGACTCCATCTTCGGCAGATAGAAATAGGGCCCGGCGCCGCGCGCCAATTGTTCCTTGGCATTGTGGAACATGAACAGGGCGAAGTCGAAGATGCCGCCCGAGACCCGCTGGCCGTCCACCAGCACATGCTTCTCGTCCAGGTGCCAGCCGCGCGGGCGCACCACCAGGGTGGCCACCTTCTCGTTCAATTGGTAGGTTTTACCGTTCTGCTCGAGCGAGATGGTGCGGCGCACGGCATCCATCATGTTGATCTGGCCGGTGATCTGGTTGTCCCAGTTCGGCGTGTTCGAATCCTCGAAGTCGGTCATGTAGCTGTCGGCGCCGGAGTTGAGCGCATTGATGACCATCTTGCGTTCGACCGGACCGGTGATCTCCACGCGCCGGCAGGCCAGCGCCTGCGGGATCGGCGCGATCTTCCAGTCGCCGTCGCGGATGTGCGCCGTCTCGGGCAGGAAGTCGGGACGCTCGCCGGCGTCGAGACGGCGCGCCCGTTCGGCGCGTGCGGCCAGCAATTCCTGGCGGCGCGGCTCGAAGGCGCGCGACAGCTTCGCGACCAGGTCGAGGGCGTCCGGCGTCAGGATCTGTTCGTAACCAGGCTTGATCTCGGCGGTGATCTGCATGCCGGCGGGGGTGGCGATCGTCATTGCTCAACTCCTGTAAGTGGGAAAGCGTTTGCTCGCTCCAGGCTGCTCAGAGCAGCCTTGGCGTTTGTCATAGCATCAAGTATATTCACTTATAGGTAGCTAAACGATACATTTTCGCACTACATCTGTGCGTTTTTGTATCAAATCGAGCACGTGTGGAAGAATGGACAAGTTCAAGCAAATCTCGACCTTCGTCGACGTGGTCGCGCGCGGCAGCCTGTCGGCGGCGGCACGCGCCGAAGGAATCGCCCCGGCCATGATCGGGCGCCGCCTCGACGCCCTCGAAGCGCGGCTCGGCGTCAAGCTGCTGCAGCGGACCACGCGCCGCCTGGCGCTCACCGACGAGGGCGCGGCCTTCCTGGAGGACTGCCAGCGCATCCTGGCCGACCTCGACGAGGCCGAGTCCGCCGCCGCCGAACGCAGCGCGCGCGCCACCGGGCACTTGCTGGTCTCGGCCCCGGCCGGGTTCGGGCGCCAGCACGTGGCGCCCTTGCTGCCCTCCTTCCTGGCCGAGCACCGCGAACTGACCGTCAACCTGAACCTCACCGACCGCCTGGTCGACGTGATCGGCGAAGGCGTCGACGTGGCGATCCGCATCGCCAGCCTGACCGATTCCAGCCTGGTCGGCGCCAAGCTGGCCGACAACCACCGCGTCGTGGTCGGCACGCCAGCCTACCTGAAGCGCCACGGGCGGCCGCAGGTACTGGCCGATCTCGCGAAACACAACTGCCTGGCGATCAGCAGCGAAGGCAGCCAGCGCGGCTGGACCTTCCTCGACAAGGGCAAGCCGGTCACCCTGAAGGTGGGCGGCAACATGGAGTGCAACGACGGCGCCGTCCTGCACGCCTGGGCCCTGGCCGGCAAGGGGCTGGCCTGGCGCTCGATGTGGGAAGTGGGCGCGCAGATCGCTGCCGGCGAACTGTGCACGGTGCTGGACGAATTCGCGGCGCCCGGTAATGACATTTATGCTGTATTTGCTCAGCGGCAGCACCTGCCCTTGCGGATACGCGCTTTCGTCGACTTCTTGCGCCGCAGCTATTCTCAGCCGGAATACTGGCGGATTTGATGGCCAGCCATGCAACGCGGGTAAGATCGTGAGCCGAACGGGCAAAAAAAATCCCCGGCAATCCGGGGATTTTTGCTATCGCTGGAGAGCGATTACAGCGGCTGGATGTTCGCGGCCTGCTTGCCCTTCGGGCCGGTGGTCACGTCGAACGAAACGCGCTGGTTCTCTTGCAGCGATTTGAAGCCGTTGCTCTGGATTGCCGAGAAGTGTGCGAACAGATCTTCGCCGCCTTCATCAGGGGTGATGAAGCCGAAACCCTTCGAGTCATTGAACCATTTAACGATGCCAGTTGCCATTACAATTTCCTATTTCAGTTAAGTGGGCTTGCGCCCGTTTAAGATCGTTTGAAGAAGCAAGAAAGGAATGACAGACTAACTGCACTACTACCTACAACCCAACGATCCCGTATTATACCGAATAAAAACGGCGCGACACGCTTTTCGCAAAATAAAAAAGCGGGTTTCTGCAACAATTCCTGTAAAAGTTCCTAACTTCAACTTTTACCGGTCTGTTTTTAAATCGGCAGTAATAAGAATATAGGTCAGCAAGTGGTTGCAAGTTTGTGCGGCATCAAACGATATGACATTGACTTACTGCGACTGGACATCACGCAGTTATTACTCATGGGCTAGAGCAGCCGCACAATATTGCCGCCGGCTTTCCGGTTTCAGGCCAGGCCGCGCGGGTCGCGGCGTGCCGCCTCCACGAACTGCAGCAGTTCGCCGACCCAGGCGGCCCAGTCGCTAGGGGCCACGGTCTCGAAAGCGGTCAGCACGCGCAGGCGCTGCTCCAGCAGGCGCGCATGCTGGCCGAGGCCGCGGTAGCCGAAGGTGACGGCCGAGCCGGCCATCGTGTGCAGCATGGCCTGCAGTTCGCCGGCGGTGGCGGCGGGCTGCAAGGGGTCGAGCTCGGCGCCGAGCGCCGCGATGCGCTCCAGGATTGCGGGCAGGCGACTGGCGAAGCCGGCGTTCGCCGACGCCAGGCGCGAGAAGAACTGCTGGTCGGCACCGTGCATCTCCACCCTCCTCGCGCCTGCCGCTTATTTGGTGCCGAAGATGCGGTCGCCGGCGTCGCCCAGGCCCGGCACGATGTACGCATCCTCGTTCAGGTGCGAGTCGAGCGAGGCGACATAGACCTTCACGTCCGGATGCGACTTCTGGAACACATCGAGGCCTTCCGGCGCGGCCACCAGCGCCAGGAACAGGATCTGCTCGCTCGGCACGCCGCGTTTTTTCAGCACGTCGACGGCATGCACCGCCGAATTGCCGGTCGCGATCATCGGGTCGCACAGGATGAAGGTCCGCTCGTTGGTGTCCGGCAGGCGCACCAGGTACTCCACCGGCTCGTGGGTGTCCGGATCGCGGAACACGCCGATGTGGCCGACGCGTGCCGAAGGCACCAGTTCCAGCAGGCCGTCGCTCATGCCGATGCCGGCGCGCAGGATCGGCACGATCGCCAGCTTCTTGCCGGCGATGACCGGCGCCTCGATCGTCACCAGCGGCGTCTGCACGGTGCGGGTGGTCAGCGGCAGGTCGCGCGTGATCTCGTACCCCATCAAGAGCGTGATCTCACGCAGCAGTTCGCGGAAGGTGCGCGTGGAGGTATCGTGCTCGCGCATGTGCGACAGCTTGTGCTGGATGAGCGGGTGGTTCAGGATGAAGAGGTTGGGGAAGCGCGGATCTTGTTTCATGGTCGATATCGAACGTGTCGGTGTAATGCTCTTGGACCGGCATTATCCCAGCCACGCGCGCATTTGTCCTTCTTTTCTGCACATTTCGACAAGTACGCGCAGCCGTGCACGCAGCCGCGCGCGTTTTCCCCGTCTTTACTGCGGCGCCAGCGCCCGCGCCAGGATCGCCGCGCAGTCGCTGGCGGCCGGCAGCCGTCCGAAGGCGCCGCCCGGCTCGCGCGCGATGCGCGAGGCCACGAAGGCCTCCGACACGTAGCCCGGCGCATGGCGCAGCAGCAGCGCGGCCTGCACCGCCAGCACCAGGCGCTCGGCCAGGCGGCGCGCGCCGCCCTCGTCCTGGACCAGGGCCGGCAGTTCGTCGAGCAGCCGGGCCGTGTACTGGCCGAAGCGCGCATCGAGATTGGCTGCCGGTTCCAGCTCGGCGGCCAGGGCCGCGCGCGCCTCCGGCAAGGACTTGCCGAGCGCGCGCAGCACGTCCAGGCACATGACGTTGCCCGAGCCTTCCCAGATCGAGTTGACCGGGAATTCCCGGTACAGGCGCGCCAGCGGCCCGTCCTCGACGTAGCCGTTGCCGCCCATGACCTCCATGGCCTCGGCCCCGAAGGCGGGGCCGCGCTTGCAGATCCAGTACTTGCCGGCCGGGGTCAGGATGCGCCCCAGCAGGGCCTGCGACGGATCGGCGCCCTGGTCGACACAGCGCGCCAGGCGCAGCGCGAACGCGGTGGCGGCTTCGGATTCGAGCGCGAGGTCAGCCAGCACGTTCTGCATCAGGGGCTGCTCGCTGAGAAGGCGCCCGAAGGCGCTGCGCCCGCGCGCGTGGTGCAGCGCATGGCACAGCGCCGCGCGCATGATGCCGGCGCTGCCGAGCACGCAATCGAGCCGGGTGTAGCCGCCCATCTCGAGGATGGTGGGGATGCCGCGCCCCGGGGCGCCGACCATCCACCCGACCGCGTCCTGGAATTCCACTTCCGATGAGGCGTTCGAGCGGTTGCCCAGCTTGTCCTTCAGGCGCTGCACACGGATCGCGTTGCGGCTGCCGTCCGGTAGAAAGCGCGGCACGAAGAAGCAGCTCGGGTGGTCCGCCGCCCCGGCGGCACTCCCGCCATCGCCGGTCTGGGCCAGGATCAGGTGGGCGTCGGACTGCGGCACCGAGAAGAACCATTTGTGGCCGACGATGCGCCAGGCGCCCTCGCCCTCGGGGCCGAAGCGCTCGCTGGCCTCGCCCGGGAGCATCGGCGCGGCGCGGGTGGTATTGGCGCGCACGTCGCTGCCGCCCTGCTTCTCGGTCATGCCCATGCCGACCAGCGCGCCGCGCTTGCGCGCCACCGGCAGCGCGCGCGGATCGTAGTCGTTCGACAGGATCTTCGGCAGCCAGGTGGCCGCAAGCCGGGGCACGCGGCGCAGGGCCGGCACCGAGGCGAAGGTCATGGTCACCGGGCACTGGACGCCGTTCTCCACCTGGCCGAACAGCAGGTACTGGGCGGCGCGCGCGACCTGGGCGCCCGGACGGGCATCGACCCAGGGCGCCGAATGGGCGCCGGCGCGGATCAGGAGCGCCATCAACTGGTGCCAGGCCGGATGGAACTCGACTTCGTCGACCCGGTTGCCCATGCGGTCGTAACTCACCAGGCGCGGCCCGTTGGCGTTCGCCACGCGCGCCAGGTCGAGGATCTCGGCGCGCCCGAGTTCGGCGCCCAGGGCGTCCAGCGCGGTGCCGGCCCAGCCAGCCCCTTCGCGTTCGACCGCCTCGCGCAGGGCGGGATCGCAGCGGAACAGGTTCACGTCGGCGAACGGCGCGGCCTGGTTCAGCACGTCGTGGGTGTCGAAGGGCTTCATTTTTCGCTCTCTCTTCCGTTATAGATGGAGGATCTGCGACCAAGTGTTGCAGCCGAGCATCAACTCAGAAGACATCATCATTGAGGAATTTGCTATGGAGCAATAATCAGCGACAATAGCAGATCGATTAGCTTGCATTGACTGCAACAACGCTAACGCAAAGGACTGCCGAAGGCAAGCCTCTGCTGTAGCGCAAGGACAAACAAAACCAGACGGGCGCTTGTGATTTTTAAATGCCTTTCGGAATCTTTGGATGCTACAGTCATACCGGGTTTGGTAGACTTGCATGATTCACACGTGGCCTGTCAGCGCGTGCCAGCAACAACAAGGCAGACATCACAGAATGCACACCAGTTCCACCGCCGCCCCGTTCGAGCCGCGCAAGCAGCCTTCCCCGCTGCTCGACAGCCTGCTCGAAGCGGCCGGCGACATCGTGTTCCGCGTGACCCCCGGCGGCCAGGTGCGCGCCGCCAGTCGCCGGGCGCTGACCCTGAACGGCGTGGAAATCAAGGGTCGCCCCCTGGTGTCGCTGGCGCATGACGTCGACCAGCAGGCGCTGAAGAACGCCCTCCTCGCCGCTGCCGCCAGCGGCAATCCGGCGCTGGTCGAAGCGCGCTTTCGCTGCAAGGAACGCGACATCTGGTTCGAACTGCGCATCGCCACGATCGCGTCCGGCGACGATGCCCCCTTGCTCGTGATCGGCCGCGACATGTCGGCCCAGCACGCCACCGAGGAACGCCTGCGCCACATGGCGACCCACGACTCGCTCACCGAACTGCCGAACCGGGTGCTGCTGTCGGACCGCATCCGCATGGTAATCGCCAACGCGCGCCGCTCCGGCCAGGGCTTCGCCGTCGCCACCATCGGCCTGGACGGTTTCAAGAAGGTCAACGACGGACTCGGGCACGCGGTCGGCGACGCGGTGCTGCGCATGGCCGCGGCACGCCTGCGCCGCACGCTGCGCGACAGCGACACCCTGGCGCGGGTCGGCGGCGACGAGTTCGTCGCGGTGCTGCCGGGGTCCAGCAACGAGGCCCAGATCAAGCTGGTCACCGGGCGCCTGATGGCAGCGCTGCAGTCGCCCTTCGAGATCGACGGCCACACCATCTACCTGGCCGGCTCGATCGGGGTGTCGGTGTATCCCGAGCATGCCGAGGACGAAGTGCGGCTCGTGACCCTGGCCGACACCGCCATGTCGCGCGCCAAGGAGACCGGCAAGGCCCGCACCGTCACCTACAGCGCGCGCGACCAGGGCCCGCCCGAGCACGACATCTCGCTCGAGGCCGCGATGTTCAATGCCGTGCGCGAGGGCGAATTCCAGCTCTACTACCAGCCGATCGTCGATACCCGCAACCGCACCATCGAAGGCTTCGAGACCCTGATGCGCTGGAAGCACCCGAGCCTCGGCATGGTGCCCCCGGGCCGCTTCATCCCGATCGCCGAAACCAACGGCCTGATCAACCTGCTCGGCGCCTGGGCATTGAAGGCGGCCTGCATGCAGATCCGCCAGTTCGAGGAAGCGGCCGGCCGCGCGCTCTACATCTCGGTCAACATCAGCCCGCGCCAGTTCAGGAACGACAAGTTCCTCACCGTGCTGGACGATGCGCTGGCCCTGTCCGGCACGCCGGGAAGCAAGCTGGTGCTCGAGATCACCGAGGGCACGCTGATGGTCGATCCGGTGCATGCCGAGTCGGTGCTGGCCAGGATGGCCGAACGCGGCGCGCGCATCGCGATCGACGACTTCGGCACCGGCTATTCGAGCCTGGCCTACCTGAAGCGCTTCCCGATCTCGGTCCTGAAGGTCGACCGCGCTTTCGTCAAGGACCTGCCGGGCGCCGAGAAGGACGCGGCGATCTGCAACGCGGTGCTCGACCTGGCCAAGCACCTCGACCTGTCGGTGGTGGCCGAAGGGGTCGAGACCGAAGCGCAGCTGGCCTGGCTGGACGCCCTGGGCTGCCAGTACGTGCAAGGCTACCTGACCGGCAAGCCGATGCCGGCCCACGTGGCCCTGACGGCCCTGAAAGAAAACCTCTACACCGAATTACTGCCGCACGATTTCCGGGCGATCCGACCATGACCCAACTCTCCGACACCCCGCGCTCGCCCAGGGCCGAAGCCACCCTTTCCCTGCTGTGGGAACGCATCCGCAGGCAGGGCGACATGCCGGGCTTCACCAAGGCCATCAACGCCATCCTGGCCTCCATGCGCGGCGAGGACGAGCGCGAGTTCTCGATGACCCAGACGGTGCTGTCGGACCCGGTCCTGACCCAGAAGGTGCTGCGCCTGGCGAACAGCGGCATGTACTCGGCCTTCGGCCAGCGCATCAACACGGTGTCGAAAGCGGTGCTGGTGCTCGGGACCGAGGCCATCGGGCACCTGGCGCTGGGCCTGAAGCTGATCGAGGAACTGGCCAAGTCCACCCCCGACACCGAGACCGCCCACATCGAGATGGAAAAGGCGGTGCTGGCCGGCATGGTGGCCCAGCAGGTGGCCGCCAGCGCGGTCTCGCGCGACCCCGAGGAGGCCGTGGTGTGCTCGATCCTGCATTCGCTGGGCCGCATGATGGTCACCTTCTACATGCCGGAGCGCTGGGCCCAGTTGCGCGAGGCGGGCGGCGCCGGCCGCGAGGAACTGGCGGCCGAAACCTTGCTCGGCCTGTCGCTGGAAGAGGTCGGCCGCGCCACCGCCGAACACTGGGGCCTGCCGCGCAACCTGGTCGCGGGCATGCGCCGCGTCGAACCGGGCGAGCGCGGAGAAGGCTTCGGCCATGACGACTGGCTGGCCGCGCTCGGCACCATGTCGACCCGGGCCGCCGACGCCCTGTGGCACGACGACGAAGCCGCGGCGAGCCGCGTGAGCGCCCTGGCCGAGAGCTTCGCCCCGATGCTCGGCGTGGAAGCGACCGGCCTGCTGAGCGCGATCGACAAGGCGCGCGAAACCGCCGCCTCGGACCTGACCATCGCCCCGCTCGCCAAGCCGGCCGAGAAGCGCGCGAAACTGGCGGCCGCGACCCGCAAGCGCATGGCCGGCAACAAGGTATTGATGAGCGGCGTGGCCGACATGCGCGACGCCGGCGTGAACGCGACGCCCGGCCAGATGATGTCGATGGCCCTGGAGACCATCCACAAGGGCCTGTCCTTCACCCGCTCGTTCGCTTTCTTGCGCAACCGCCGCGAGGGCCGCTACTGCGCGCGCCTGGGCCTGGGCGAAGGCAGCAAGGCACAGCTAGCCAACCTGGCCTTCGACGACGCCTACGAGCCGAACGTGTTCCATGCGGCGCTGGGAAGCGACCGCGTGATCTTCATCGAGAACGCCCAGGACCCCAAGTTCGCGGCCAAGCTGCCGGGCTGGTGGAAAGGCACCCTGAGCGAGGCGCGCTGCTTCGTCGTGATCCCGCTGTGCGCCCACGGACAGCCCGCCGGCTTCATCTACGGCGAGTGGGACGACAGCTTCCCGCAGGTGGTGCTGAGCCAGACCGAGTTCTCGCTGCTCAACGACCTGCGCGGCCTGGTGGTGCGCACGGTGGAGCGGCGCCACCAGGTGGAGGCGGTGGCGACCCGGGTGTGAGTTCGCTCCCACCGTGTCGTCCGCCTAGCTTGAAGACCGTCGTTCCGGCGCAGGCCGGAACCCAAGTCTGTTGAGTTGTGGTGGCGGAACGAACCTGGATCCCGGCCTGCGCCGGGATGACGTTGGATATGCTGGAGACTTCTTGAGCGGCGCGGCTTCGACGAAGCCGCGCACCAGCCTGATCAACCCAGCTTCGGCGTGCCCACGCTCACGTCCCCGCATTGCGCCCGGTGCATCAGCGCATGGTCGATCAGCACCAGCGCCAGCATCGCCTCGGCGATCGGCGTCGCGCGAATCCCCACGCAAGGGTCGTGGCGGCCGAAGGTCTCGACCATGACCGGCTTGCCGTCCTTGTCGATCGAACGGCGCGGCGTGCGGATCGACGAGGTCGGCTTGATCGCGATCGAGACCGTGATGTCCTGGCCGGTCGAGATCCCGCCCAGCACCCCGCCGGCGTTGTTGCCGACAAAACCATCCGGCGTCAGCTCGTCGCCATGCTCCGAGCCCTTCTGCGCCACCGAGGCGAAACCCGCGCCGATCTCCACGCCCTTGACCGCATTGATCCCCATCATCGCGTAGGCGATGTCTGCGTCGAGCTTGTCGTAGATTGGCTGGCCCCAGCCCACCGGCACGCCGCGCGCCACCACGTCGATGCGCGCGCCGATCGAGTCGCCGGCGCGGCGCAGTTCGTCCATCGCCGCTTCCATGCGGGCCAACAGGTCGGCGTCCGCGGTCGCGGCGAAGAAGGGATTCGCATGCACGTGCTCGAAGGACTCGAAGGGCACGGCGATGTCGCCCAACTGGGTCATGCAGCCGAAGAATTCGGTGCCGTGGCGTTCGCGCAGCCACTTCTTCGCCACCGCGCCGGCGCCGACGATCGGGGCGGTCAGGCGCGCCGAGGAGCGGCCGCCGCCGCGCGGGTCGCGCACGCCGTACTTGTGCCAATAGGTGTAGTCGGCATGGCCGGGGCGGAAAGTCTCGGTGATGTTGCCGTAGTCCTTGCTGCGCTGGTCTTCGTTGGGAATCAGGAGGGCGATCGGGGTGCCGGTGGTCACGCCCTGGTAGACGCCCGACAGGATCTGCACCCGGTCGGCCTCCTGGCGCTGCGTCACGTGGCGTGAGGTGCCGGGCTTGCGACGGTCGAGCTCGGGCTGGATGTCGGCTTCGGAGAGCGCCATGCCGGGCGGGCAGCCGTCGATGACGCAGCCGATGGCCGGGCCATGCGACTCGCCAAAAGTGGTAACGGAGAACAGCTTGCCGAAGGAGTTGCCGGACATGGTGGGTCTGTTTTCAAATTGGTGGGTTTGTCATTCTACCAGCATGGCGGCGGCAAGTCAGAAGACCCCCACGGCGCCGCTGCGGCCCGCAATTCTCTCCCTTTAGCGGGAGAAGAGTTGCCGTATGGATACATATTTACCCGCCAAGCCCCCTCGAAGGCTTCCCTGTTAGCAATTGCATATATACTGAGGGCATCAAAAAGACCAGCCAACTGGAGATGTAGCGCATGTCTGCCCCGATGCCGCCCTTAGGCACCTTGACGCACACGAGCGGCGACCGAGACGACCTGGTCTTCGCCGAGGAGGCCGACCTGTCCCCGCCCCCACCCATTCGCCCCGCGTGGCGCATCCTGGTCGTGGACGACGACGCCGACGTGCATTCGACCACCACCTTCGCCCTGAAGAACGTCGAGATGCAGGGCCGTCCGCTGGAATTCCTGCACGCCCATTCAGCGCGCGAAGCGCGCGCCATCCTCGAATGCCAGCCGGACATCGCCGTGGTCCTGCTCGACGTGGTGATGGAACGTCCCGATGCCGGCCTGCAACTGGTACGCCAGATCCGCGAGGACCTGGGCATGATCGAAGTGCGCATCATCCTGCGCACCGGCCAGCCCGGATACGCACCCGAGATCGACGCGATCCGCGGTTACGACATCAACGACTACCGCACCAAGTCCGAACTCACCCGCACCAAGCTGTACACCGCGGTGGCCGCCGCGGTCCGTTCCTACCAGCAGTTGCGCGCGCTCGAAGCCGGCCGCGCAGGCCTGGAACACATCGTCTCGGCCGGCGCCTCCCTGATGTCCCTGCACGGCGTGGTCGATGTGGCCCAGGGCGTGCTGCGCCAGGCCGCCACCCTGCTCGGGCAGGACGCCGCCGGCGTGCTGTGCGTGCGCGAAAGCGGCCAGGGCCGGCCCGACATCCTGCACGTGGTGGCGGCGGCGGGCGACCATGCAGGGCTCGAGGGCCGCGAACTGAGTCCGCAGCGCTACCCGAGGCTGGCCGACGTGGCCGGCCGCACCCTGGGCGCGCGCGCCGGCCTCGCGGCCGACGGCTGGCTGACCCTGCATTTTCCCGGCAAGGCCGGCCGCGACTTCGCCGCCTGCATCCCCTTCGAACGCCAGGTCGGCGAGATGGAGCGCCGCCTGCTCGACGTGTTCGCCAGCGTGGTGGCCGTCGGCCTGGACAACGTCGAACTGGTCACGCACCTGAACCAGGCAGCGTTCCGCGACCAGCTGACCGGCCTGCCGAACCGCACCCGCCTGGTCGAGCTGATCGACGCCCTGCTCGCGGGCCCGCGGCGCAGCGCCTGCACGCTGGCCCTCGTCGACCTCGACCATTTTGCCGAGACCAACGACGCGCTGGGCCACCATTTCGGCGACCTGCTGCTGGCGGCGGTCGGCAAGCGCCTCAAGTCGCAACTCGTCCCGCAACTGGAGATCGCCCGCATTGGCGGTGACATCTTCTGCGTGCTGGGCGATGCCGCCGCGGTGCAGCCGGCCGCGATCCAGGCGCTGTTCCGGGTGCCCTTCCACATCGACGGCCAGGACGTGCAGGTATCGGCGACGCTTGGCCTGGTCCGTTTGTCGGAGCACGACGGCACCGGCGCCGACGCGCTCAAGGATGCCGACATCGCGCTCAAGCGCGCCAAGTCGCAGCAGCGCGCCGGACACTTCTACTTTTCTCGAAGCATGGGCGTCGAGATCCGCGAACGCGTGCGCATGATGCACGCCCTGCGCAGCGGCTTCCAGCGCGGCGAACTGTTCCTGGCCTACCAGCCGCAGGTCGACCTGGCCAGCAACCGCCCCTTCGGCGCCGAGGCGCTGCTGCGCTGGCGCACCGAGGACGGGCGCATGGTGGGACCGGACCGCTTCATCCCGATCGCCGAATACTCGGGCCTGATCGTCGACATCGGCGAATGGGTGCTGCGCCAGGCCCTGCTCGAGCTGGTGCGCCTGCGCGCCAGCGGGCATCTGGACTTCACGATGTCGGTGAACGTCTCGCAGGTGCAGTTCCGCCATCCGCAGTTCGTGGAGATGCTGCGCCGCGCGCTGGACACGACCGGCGCGCCGCCCGAGTTCGTGGAACTGGAGATCACCGAATCGATGGCCATGGAAGAGCCGGCGCTGCTGGTGGAAAAGCTGGCGCAGGTCAAGCGCACCGGCGTGTCGATCGCGATCGACGACTTCGGCACCGGCTTCTCGTCGCTGTCGCACCTGCAGCGCCTGCAGGTGGACCGCCTGAAGATCGACCGCACCTTCGTCACCGAAATCACCGGATCGGCGCGCGGCAGCAGCATTGCGGAAATGGTGATCCAACTGGGCCGCAACCTGGGTCTGTCGGTGGTCGCGGAAGGGGTCGAGGACGAACGCCAGGCGCACATCCTGCGCACGCTGGGCTGCCCGCTGGCGCAGGGCTTCCTGTTCGCGCGGCCGCTGTCGCCGGAGGCGCTGCAGGAGTGGCTGGGGAACCAGGCATTGATCGCGGCGGCGTAATTCGCGCTGCCGCGATCGTGTAGGTGCACGGCGATGCCGTGCACGCGCTCAGCTCCGTGAAGTGCAGTGACGGCTCATCCGGAAGTTGAACGCGCGGACGGCGAAGCCGTCCTCCCTACGACATCAATCCTCCGCGGCCTGCTCGGCCGGCCAGTCGCGGATATACGCCTTGAGCATGCGGTTTTCGAAGCTCTGCGCTTCCAGCACCGCCTTGGCCACGTCGTAGAACGAGATCACGCCCAGCAGGGTGCGGGCATTCATCACCGGCAGGTAGCGCGCATGCTTTTCCAGCATGATGCGGCGCACTTCGTTGACTTCGGTATCCGGCGTCACGGTGATCGGGCTGTCGTCCATCACCTTGCGCACGGTGCCGTTGCCGAGGGCCCCGCCCTGCGCGTGCAGTTCCTTGATCACTTCGCGGAAGGTCAGCATGCCGACCAGGTCGCCGTACTCCATGACGACCAGCGAGCCGATGTCCCGTTCGGCCATCGTCGCGGCGGCCTGCACCAGCGGCATGTCGGGCGTGACGGTATAGAGGATTTCGCCTTTGACCTGCAGGATCTCGGAGACTTTCATGGTAGCCACCCCGTCCGGTTGGTTTGTAATCGAAGCAATATTTGTATAACTCATAACTTGACTGTAGCCGATGCCCGCCAAAAAATCCAGCGCTGCACCAATTTAGGGAAGAGCAATGTTGCGCAAGCATAAATCAATGCTAGGATGCCCGCCATCTCCTTACCTGGAAGCGTCAACACCATGAGCGGTCCCCAGTACCCCGGCTTCGATACGCTGGCCCTGCATGCCGGCAGCGCCCCCGACCCGAGCACCGGCGCGCGCGCCACGCCGATCCATTTCACGTCCTCGTTCGCGTTTCGCGATTCGGATCATGCGGCGTCCCTGTTCAACATGGAGCGCGCCGGCCACGTCTATTCGCGCATCTCGAACCCGACCAACGCGGTGCTGGAAGAGCGCATCGCCGCACTCGAGGGCGGCGTGGCCGGCATCGCCACCGCCAGCGGCCAGGCCGCGCTGCACCTGGGTCTGGTCACCATCGCCGGCGCCGGCGCGCACATCGTGGCATCAAACGCCCTGTACGGCGGCTCGCACAACCTGCTGCACTACACGCTGCGCCGCTTCGGCGTCGAGACCACCTTCGTGGACCCGCGCGACCTGGACGCCTGGCGCGCCGCGATCCGCCCGACCACCAAGCTGCTGTTCGGCGAGACCCTCGGCAACCCGGGCCTGGACGTGCTCGACATCCCGGCAGTGGCCGGCATCGCGCACGAGCACGGCCTGCCGCTGATGGTGGACGCGACCTTTACCACGCCGTACCTGGAGCGTCCGTTCGAACTGGGCGCCGACCTGCTGTTCCATTCGGCCACCAAGTTCCTGTGCGGCCACGGCACCGCCATTGGCGGCTTGCTGGTCGATGGCGGCACCTTCGACTGGGACGCCGCCCATGCGCGAAGCGGGCGCTTTCCGGAATTGTGCGAGCCCTACGAGGGCTTTCACGGCATGGTGTTCGCGGAAGAGTCGACGGTCGCCCCCTTCGCCCTGCGCGCGCGGCGCGAAGGCCTGCGCGACTTCGGCGCGGCCATGAGCCCGCACAATGCCTTCGCCATCCTGCAAGGCATCGAAACCCTGGGCCTGCGCATGGACCGCCACGTGGCCAATACGCGGCGCGTGGTGGAATTCCTGCTGTCGCATCCGGCGGTGGAATCGGTGTCCTACCCGGAACTGGAATCGCATCCGGACTACGCCCTGGCCCAGCGCCTGCTGCCGAAAGGCTGCGGCGCCGTCTTCACCTTCCAGCTCAAGGGCGACCGCGCGGCCGGACGGCGCTTCGCCGACAGCCTGCAGGTGTTCTCGCACCTGGCCAACGTGGGCGACGCGAAATCCCTGGTCATCCACCCGGCCTCGACCACGCACTTCCGGGTGCCGGCCGAGCAGCTGGCCGCCTCCGGCATTACCGAAGGCACGATGCGCCTGTCTGTCGGCCTCGAAGACCCGGACGACCTGATCGACGACCTGAAGCGGGCCCTGAAACTGGCCCAGAAGGGAGCCTGAGATGCAATTTGACATCAACGGCGCTGGCGCCTACGCCTACACCGGCGGGAAGGCCTTCGATGCGGCGCTTCCCAGCATCGTGCTGATCCATGGCGCCCAGAACGACCATTCGGTCTGGGCCCTGCAGAGCCGCTACCTGGCGCACCACGGCTACGCGGTGCTGGCGGTCGACCTGCCGGGCCACGGGCGCAGCAGCGGCCCGGCCCTGGACAAGGTGGAAGCGATGGCCGACTGGATCCTGGCGCTCCTGGACGCGGCCGGCGTCGAGCGCGCGCTGCTGGCCGGCCACAGCATGGGCTCGCTCATCGCGCTGGAAGCCAGCCGGCGCGCGCCAGGCAGGGTGGCCGGCCTGGCCCTGCTCGGCAGCACCTACCCGATGAAGGTCTCCGACACCCTGCTCGAGAGCGCGCGCACGGACGAGGCGGCGGCCATCGACATGGTCAACATCTGGTCGCACTCGTCGATCGCGCACAAGCCGTCCTGCCCCGGTCCCGGCTTCTCGGTGATGGGCGGCGCGCGGCGCCTGATGCAGCGCATGTCGGCGCGCAATCCCGCGCAGCTGTTCTACACCGATTTTGCCGCCTGCAACGCTTACGCGCAGGGCGAAGCCGCCGCCGGCGCCGTGCGCTGCCCTACCCTGTTCGTATTCGGCAAGAAGGACGTAATGACGCCACCCCGGTCGACGTCACTGCTGACCGGCGCCATCAAGCATGGCAGAATCGTCAAGGTGGACGCCGGCCACCAGATGATGGCCGAATCGCCCGACGCGGTGCTCGACGCCCTGGCGGGCTTCGCCGCGACCATCCCCTACCAGGACAGCCAGGAGACGCCATGACGGCCCGTTTCGCCAGCTTCGCGGAATTCTATCCCTACTACCTGACCCAGCACGCCGACCGGCGCTGCCGCCGCGCCCACTTCATCGGCACCTCGTCGGCGATCGCCTCGATCGCCCAGTACATCGACAGCCTGAACGCCTGGTGGCTGCTGTTCGCGCTCGTCAGCGGCTACGGCGGTGCCTGGATCGGCCACTTCTTCTACGAGAAGAACAAGCCGGCCTCGTTTTCCCAGCCCTGGTTCTCGTTCCGCGCCGACTGGGTGATGTACTGGCAGATGCTCACTGGCAAACTGAGCTGGTAAGCTCCGGACGCGTCAAGCCGTGCGCTGCGCGGCCGCGAAGTGCGCGGCCAGGCTCTGTTCCAGCCCGCCTTCCACTGCCGCCTCCACCTGGCGCGCCAGCGCGGCCGTGTCGAGCGCGAGCGGCGTGGCCGGCGCCGGCTCTGCGGCCTGGGGCGCATCGAAGACGAACAGGCGGTAGACGTCGGCCAGCCGCAGCTTGCCGGGGTCGGCCAGCAGCACCCAGTTGTCGGCCTGCTCGGGGGTGGCGCGGCCCCAGCGCGCGCCGGGCGGCAACTCGTCCTGCACCCGTCCGACCCAGCCGGCCGCCACCATCTTCTCGAGCAGCATCGACATCTCGTCGTAGCCGATGCGGGTATGTGTCCGGATCGCCGCGCCGGGCACCAGCGCCGTCCCGGTCAGCGCCGCGCTGCCGTGCAGCACCTTGAGCAGCGCCATCGCGTCCACGAAAGCGCTGCCCGGCGCCGGCTGGTGCTTCCAGCGTTCGTACTTCACCACCGGCAAGGCGGCGGCCAGCACGGCGCCGACCAGGGTGATCAGCCAGGACAGGTAGATCCAGATCAGGAACAGCGGCAGCGCCGCCAGGGCGCCGTAGATGATGGCGTAGGTCGGGAACCGGCTGATGAACAGGGCGAAGCCGCGCTTGGCCAGTTCGAAGGCGATCGCCGCGGCCAACCCGCCCCACAGGGCGTCGCGCCAATGGACCCGGCGGTTCGGCACCGCCATGTAGAGCAGCATGTAGGCGCCGGCGCTCAGGGCCACCGACACGATGGTGTAGAACAGTGCGCCCAGGAAAGGAAAGGAAGCGACCAGTCCGCTGGTGGCGGTAAACAGCTGGGAAGTGGCGCTGAGCGACAGGCCGATCAGGATCGGCCCGAGCGTGATGATGGCCCAGTAGACCGGGATCCGCTGCGACCATGGCCGCGGGCGGCGCACGCCCCAGATCTGGTTGAAGGCCCGCTCGATCATGCCCATCATCGTGGTCGTCGTCAGCAGCAGCAGCGCCGCGCCGAGCAGGGACAGGCCCTTGGCCTTGCTGGCGAACTGGGTCAGGTTGGCGCTGATCGTGTTGGCGATGGCCTTGGGCATCAGGGTCTGCACGAACCAGGTGTCGAGCGCCATGCGCAACTGATCGAAGACCGGAAAGATGGTCAGGATCGCCAGTACGATGGTGAGCAGGGGCACCAGCGCGAGCGTGGTCGTGAAGGTCAGGCTGCCTGCAACCTGCGGCAATTTTTCTTCGCGCAGGCGGCGCTGGGCGAAGCGCAGCAGGTCGCCGGCCTCGAGGAGCGTCAGGCCGCGCGCGCGCTCGCCACCATTGGCCAGCAGCTCGCCGGTGCCGCGCGACAGGGAGTGAATGGTTTTGGAAAGCATCAGGTCTGGAACATGGATTTCAATTCGCCCCGGATAAGCATGTCATTTGAGCAAAGCGCCCTATAATACCAACGATGAAGCCGACCCTGACCCCGAACCTGACCATTCTCGTGTTGTACTACTCGCGCCACGGCGCCACCCGCAAGCTGGCCGAACTGGTCGCCCAGGGCATCGAGAGCGTGCCCGGGCTCGAGGCGCGCCTGCGCACCGTGCCCGCCGTGTCCACCGTGGCCGAGGCCACCGCGCCCGACATCCCGAGCGAAGGCGCCCCCTACGTCGAGCTGGACGACCTGCGCGAATGCGCCGGGCTGGCGCTCGGCTCGCCGACCCGCTTCGGCAACATGGCATCAAGCGTCAAGTATTTCCTCGACGGCACCGCCGCCGACTGGGTCAACGGCACGCTGTCGGGCAAGCCGGCGGTCGTCTTCACCTCCACCGGCAGCCTACACGGCGGCCAGGAATCGACCCTGCTGTCGATGATGCTTCCCTTGCTGCACCACGGCATGCTGGTGATGGGCCTGCCCTACTCGCATCCTGAACTCATGAATACCGCCAGCGGCGGCAGCCCCTACGGGGCCTCGCACTGGGCCGGCGCCGACGGCAAGCGCGCCCTGACCGAGGACGAGCGCGTGCTCGCGATCGCGCTCGGGAAACGCCTGGCCCACGCGGCGGTCAAACTCCACGGAATGCAATGATGGATACCGCAAAAGTCTTTCATGCCGGCGCAATCGCGAGCCTGATCTGGCTGATCGGCTGGCTCGTGGCCTGGGAAGTGTTCGTCGCACCGCTGCACCCGGGCGGCTCGCTCCTTGCGCTCAAGGCGCTGCCCCTGCTGCTGCCTTTGCGCGGGGTGATCAAGCGCGATCTCTACACCCTGCAATGGTCGTCGATGGTCATCCTCGTGTATTTCGCCGAAGGCGTGGTGCGGGCCTGGGCCGACACCTCGGAAGCCTCGCGCGCCATGGCGGTCGGCGAGATCGTGCTGGTGGTGGTCTACTACGCCTGCGCGCTGCTGTTCCTGCATCCCTACAAGAAAGAAGCCAAGCGCCTGGCCAAGGAACTGCTCGACAAGGTCAAAGTGCCGCATGACTGAAGCACAGCCAGCCGGCGCCGGACCGGCCGGGTTGGCCGCCGCGCTCGGCGCCATCGTCGGCGACGCCAACCTGGTCACGGACCCCGGCGCGATGGCGCCCTTCCTCGAAGACTGGCGCGGCCGCTTCACCGGGCGCGCGCGCGCCGTCGTGCTCCCCGCCGATACCGCCGAGGTGGCGCAGGTCGTGGCCGCCTGCGCCGCGGCGCGCGTGCCGATCGTGCCCCAGGGCGGACGCACCGGGCTGGTGCTCGGCAGCGTTCCCGACGCCAGCGGCAGCGCGGTCGTGCTGTCGCTGCGGCGCCTGAACCGCATCCGCGCGGTCGATGCCGCCAACCGCACCATGACGGTCGAAGCGGGCTGCATCCTGGTCGACGTCCAGCAGGCGGCGCTGGAAGCCGGCATGCTGTTCCCGCTGTCGCTGGCGAGCGAAGGCAGCTGCACCATCGGCGGCAATCTGGCCACCAATGCCGGCGGCACCGCGGTGCTACGCTACGGCAATACCCGCGAGCTGTGCCTGGGCCTGGAAGTGGTCACCGCCCAGGGCCGGGTATGGGACGGCTTGCGCGGCCTGCGCAAGGACAACACCGGATATGCCTTGCGCGATCTCTTCATCGGCGCCGAAGGCACGCTCGGGGTCATCACCGCGGCCGTGCTCAAGCTGTACCCGCAGCCGAAGGCGGCCCTGACGGCACTGGTCGCGCTCGACTCGGCGCAGGGCGCGCTGGCGCTGCTGTCCCTGATGCAGGAACGCTGCGGCGCAGCCCTGACCGGCTTCGAGCTGATGTCCGACCTCTGCCTGCGCCTGGTGCACACCCATTTCCCGGACCTGCCCAGGCCCTTCGCCGACCACTATCCCCAGTACGCGCTGGTGGAACTGTCGAGCAACGAATCCGAAGACCATGCCGCCGGCCTGGCCGAGTCCGCGGTCGGGGCGGCGCTGGAGGGCGGCATCGCGCTGGACGCCGTGCTGGCCAGTTCGGTGAGCCAGTCGATCGGCCTGTGGAAACTGCGCGAACACATCTCGATGGCGCAGGCTGCCGCCGGCAAGAACATCAAGCACGACATCTCGCTGCCGGTGTCGCGCATTCCGGACTTCATCGTCCAGACCGACAACGCCCTGCAGGCGGCCTTTCCGGGCTGCCAGGTGGTCTGCTTCGGCCACCTCGGCGACGGCAACCTGCACTACAACGTCGCGCCACCTGGCGGCGTCGGGCACGACGCCTTCCTGGCGCACCAGGACGTGGTGAACCGCATCGTCCACGACAGCGTCGCGCGCATGCACGGTTCGATCTCGGCCGAACATGGCATCGGCGCGCTCAAGCGCGAAGAACTGGCGCGCTACAAGGACCCGGTCGAACTGGACATGATGCGTGCCCTCAAGACCGCCATGGACCCGCTCGGCATTATGAACCCTGGCAAAATCCTATGACGGGGGACATTCATATGCGCAAGCAATTTTCGACGGCGATCCTGTGCCTGGCCTCGAGCGCCGCGGCCGCCGGCACGATCTACAAATGCAGCGAAGCCGGCAAGCTCAGCTATCACGACCGGCCCTGCGGCCCGGGCGCGCAAGTCTTGAGAGTGCAGGCCGCCCCGGCGCCGGCGCCGGAGGCCGTGCAACGCCTGGCCCGCGAGCGCGCGCAGCTGCAGGAAATCGAAGAGGCACGCACGGCGCGCGAACAACAGGCTGCGCGCGAGGCGGTCCGGGCCCAACGGGCGGCGGCCGCGGTCCGGCGCCGCTGCGACAAGCTGCGCCTGCAGCACAAGTGGGCCAGCGAGGACGCACGGCGGGCCGGCCGCGACGACGCCGAACGCGCACGCACGCAGGCGCGGCGGCAGGCCGAGGCATTGGCGGTGGAATGCCCGGCCTGAGCCTTCCCACCGGCATTCTGTCGCGCTGGCTGCTGTTCGGCGAATGGCGCGCCCATCCGGTGCGGGCGCTGCTTGCCATCGCCGCCATCGCGGTCGGCGTCGCGATGGGCTTCGCCATCCACCTGATCAACGCCGCCGCCTTCAACGAATTCTCCGCCGCCGTCAAGACCCTGTCGGGCCAGGCCGACGTCCAGGTCGCCGGGCGCGAGCCCCTGATCGACGAATCCATCTACGCGGACCTGGCCACGCGGCCGCAGGTGGCGGCGGCCACGCCGGTGCTCGAATTGTCGGCCGGCTTCCCGGACGCGCAGGGTTCGTTGCGCATCGTCGGGATCGATGCCTTCCGCGCCGGCGAGATCTCGCCCGACCTCACCGGCGTGCCGCAGGAGGGCCGCATGATGGACGTGCTGGCCGACGACGCGCTGTTCCTCTCGCCGGCCGCCCAGGGCTGGCTGGGAAAACGGCCCGGCGACACCCTGGTGCTGCGCGCCGGGACCGGCGACCTGGCGCTGCGCGTGGCCGGGGCGGTCGCGCGCGCGCGCGCCCGCCCGCGCAAAGCGGTGGTGGACAACGGCGCCCAGCAGTGGCG